>CADCOO010000190.1 GCA_902803085.1 uncultured Planctomycetota bacterium | reverse complement strand
GGAAAAATGCACGCGCTGCGTTAAGACGGACCTGTTAATTCCGGACACAGTCGGACTACTGCGCATACTGGGCGCGCGCTATTCGCGCAAAGTCAAGCCCGACGAAGGTTCGGCGATCTTTCAGGACTTAAAGGCTTTGGCGGACAAAAACGACGCGCAGGCGACGTACGAACTTGGCTTGTGTCATTACCTAAGCTTCGGGGTCGAGTTCAACGTGAAGGAGGCGGCGCGACTTTTCCGCAGCGCCGCGGAGCGCAAGCACGGCGACGCTATAAACGCGCTCGGCGTCTGTTATATGGAAGGTCGCGGGGTCGATTATTCGCCGGAGAAGGCGGTCAAGATGTTCAAATTGGGCGCTTCTTTTAAGAACCCGGTTTGCGTCTACAATCTTGGTTTGACATATTTCAACGGTCTTTACGAAGACGACGAAACGGCGGTCGATCGCGGAATCAAGCTTATTCGTCAGGCGGCGCAACTCGGTCTAACGGACGCGATTAACGAACTGGGGCGAATCTGTTCGCAGGGCGGACTCGACGGCGAGCCGGAGGATCGCGCCGTTAAATACTTTATCGAGGCGGCTAAGCGCGGAAGCGGCGAGGGGCTCTTTAATCTCGGCATAGCGCACACGCAGGGAGACGGCGTGCCGAAAGATATGACGAAAGCGTTCGACTGCTTTCGTCGCGCGTACGACGCGGGCTTCGTTCGCGCCTTTTTCGTTCTCGCCCAATTCTATCGCGGCGGAACCGTCGCGCCGGCGAACGAGGAGGCGGCGCGCGCCGTAATTCGCGAGGCGGCGGAGCTTAACGATCCGCGAGCGATCGGCGCGTACGCGTCCTCGGAAGCGCTCGCCTCCAGACTCCGTCCCGAAGAAGCGTTCAATCTCCTCATTAAGGGCGCGCATTATGGCAGCGATATATGCGCGCTCGAGCTCGGCGATCTTTTAGACGGCGGCGTGTTCGGCGAGGATTCCAAGCCGTTGGCGGTTCGATACTGGGCGCTTGCGTCGTATAACGGTTCCGGAGACGCGAGCGTTAAACTCGCTCAATGTTATTTCGACGGTCGCGTAGTACCCCAGGACGCGGACAAAGGGCTCGAACTGCTCAAACGCGGGGTCAAACAGGACTCGGCGACGGCGTGTCTCCTACTGGGAGAGTTATTTCTTAAATTCGCCGACGACGCGCCTCCCGAGGAGGGCTGGAAATTGCGCGCGCACGCCGCCCAACTCTTTACTCGAGGCGCGGAAGACGACGACGTTCACTGTCTCCAAGCGCTCGCGACTTGCTATAAGAAGGGAATCGGCGTCGATAAGAACGAAACGCGCGCGAAAATGCTGAAGAAGAAGGCGAAGGAAATTGCGCGAGAAGAGGCGCGAGAAAAAGGCGGGGGCGGATTCTTCGGTTGGATTAAGAGAATCTTCGGACGCTAACGAACGACTTTTCTGGGATTCAAGCGAACGCGCAAAAAGGGCGTCGACGCAGGCAACGCGTCGACGCCTTTCTTTATAACGGAAAGCGAGCGGCTATCCCCTAGCCTTGGCAGCTAGCGCAAGGCGCGGCGACCGGCGTAGGCGGAACGACGACGGGCGGCGCGACGGGATAGACGGGATAGACGGGGGGAACGCATTCGGGAGCGCAACGTCGAGCGCGAATAACGCAATGTCGTTTCTTCGGGCACGGGGGCGGGCACGGAACGGCGCAGGGGCCGCAAGGCGGGAGGCACGGGGCTGGCGCGAAGCAGGGATCGAAGCATGGCGCGGGCGCGCAACAGGGATCGAAGCAGGGATCGTAGCATGGCGCGGGATAGCCGCAGGGATAGCCGCATCCGTAGGGCGCGCCGTAGAATCCGGGATCATAGCATCCGCCGCGACGATGGAAGCAACCCCTTCTTTCAGGTTGCGGAATAACGCCAGGGCATACGAGGGAATCGCGAACGTTGTGCTCGCTCGTTAGATAGAGGGGCAGATAATTGGGAATGCTAGAGGCGGGCAACGGTTGCGTGGTCGTACGTTTGCGTTGAACGGCGTTGGCGTTGCGAACGACGCGCGCGATCGGCTTCCTGACCTGCTGCGCAATCGGTTTCGACGAAGTCGTCGTGATGCTGACGACGGGCGCGTCAATCGCGTCGTCTTGCTGGACGTCGAACGATTCTTCGTCAGACGACTCGACTTGTTGTTCGTCGTTTACCAACGCATTGACGTTGCCTTGTGCGTTGTCTTGAGCAAGCGCGACGGGCGCGGTCAAGACGAGACTGAGAAGCGCGAGAGCCAGGGGGGCGAAACTCTTTTTCATCTGGAGTCCTTTCAAAGTCTACAATGATTACCTAATGAACGGTGGGGACGGCGTTCATGTACTTGTAAGCGTGGCGCCGAAAAGTCCACTTGCTACAATTTTGGTCAATTTTAGAGTCGTGTCAATAAGAAAGAAATATCAATTTGCGCAATTTTCGCTAAATAGTCCATTTCTGTCAGTTTTGACGATTTTGCGGACACGATTTTTTTGCGGGGGATACACAACGCGCGTCCGCTCCGTTATAATGGGGACCAGTTGCGTCGCGCAGTCCGACGCGTTACCCATTGACGATCATCGTAGATTTTACCTGTTGGAGAAGACAACCATGAAATCAGCGCTCTTGCGCCTGACTTACGGCGCTTTCACGATTCTAACCCTCCTGGCTTGTGCGGGAATCGCGACCGACTCTGCTAACGCGCAGTCGGTGGATCCGGCGACGAAACTGGAACTGCCCGAGGGCTTTGCCGACGACCTGGCGCCGAACGCCGTTCAAGACCAGCGCGTGCGCCAATATCTCTATCCGAAACGCATTGTCGCGACTTCGGAGACCGGAGTCGCAAACGCCGAACTCCTTCTCAAGCCCGTGCTGGGTCAGACCTCCACGTCGGGCATGAACGACGAAAGTCGCGCGTGCACGCTCTCCAAGGGCGGGTATATTCTGCTCGATTTCGGTTGCGAAATTCACGGTAGTTTCCGAGTGGAAGCGCGCGATCTAACGCCGGGCAAGTCGAGCGACGGCCGCACGGTAAAATTGCGAATTCGATTCGGCGAATCGGTCGACGAGGCGAACGCGAACGTCGGCGAAAAGGGCGCGGTCAACGAGCATTCGACGCGCGACCAGGTTATCGCGGTTCCGTGGCTCGGCGCGGTCGAGTGCGGCGAGTCGGCGTTCCGATTCGTTCGCATCGACCTGGTCGACGACGACGCGAAAATTCTATTCGATTCCGCGCGCGCAATCTTTATCTATCGCGATCTTCCCCGCGTCGGACGCTTCAAGTCCTCCGACGAGCGACTCAATAAAGTCTGGGACGTCTCCGCGCGCACGATGCTGCTCACAATGCAGCAGTACGTCTTCGAGGGCGCCAAGCGCGACCGACTCGTGTGGTACGGCGACTTTACCCCGCAGACGATGACCGCGCTGCGCGTCTACGGCGACTCGAAAGTCCTGCGCGACACCCTCGGTTACTACGCGCGCGAGACCTGGTCGCTGCCGCAATGGATGAACGGCATGCCGAACTACAGCCTATGGTGGCTCATTACGATCGGCGACCTCTATCGTCATACCGGCGATCCGGCGCTCGTTAAGGAGCAGTGGGACTACGTAACGGGGCTCGTTAAGCAGCTTCTTCCCTATATCGGCGAGGACGGCAAGGCGGGCTTTCCGAATCCGTTCTTAGACTGGCCGACGAACGACAATCGTCCGGCGCTCGACGCCGGCACGCACGCGATGTTCGCGCTGGGATTCGATCGCGTCGCGGAAATGGCGCGCGTCGTCGGCGATAAGGACATGGAAGCGCTAGCGACGAAGACGGCGGCGAAAGTGCGCCAGTACAAGCCGTCGAACGTCGGCAATAAGCAAGCGGCGGCGCTGCTCGAGCTGGCCGGCATTGAGAAGGACGGCGAGTCGAACGTCGCGGTCGTCGCCAAGAACGGACCGGAAGGCTTCTCGACCTTCTACGGCTACTATATGCTCGAAGCGCTCTCCTTGGGCGGCGAGAATCAAGTGGCGCTCGACGTCGC
>CADCOO010000189.1 GCA_902803085.1 uncultured Planctomycetota bacterium | reverse complement strand
TTCCCTCCGGCTTGAGCGAATCGTAATTTCCCAGGACATAGCACTCGATTTCAGCAGAAGTTTGCCCGGCAGGAATCACGATAGGATCGCCTTTGGCAACGATGAAGTCGGCGCCTTCAACCGCAGTTCCATCGATAGAAACGTTGAAATTGAACGAGACGTCCAAACGCGCCGGGGAATCAAGCTCGACGGCAAAGGTCTTACGAACGGAGCCAGTATCGCCCTCGTATGCGACCATTTCGCTGACGGTCATACTAGGCAACTTCGTCGGTTTAATGGAAATGGATAGCTTCGCCTCATTACTCCATGAAGTTCCGTCGAAAACCGAAATCAATACGCTATGCTCAGAAGCAACGTCGCAGTACTCTTTCGCATTGAAATAAGAGAGGGATAAAATCGCGTCGACATAATCTTCGATTGCGCCCGTTCCCGTAATGGTAACAATTCCAGAACGATCCTCAAAAGAAGCGCGCAATTCCGAACCGGAAATTGAGACGTCAAGAGTTTCGTCGGCGCCGTCGGGCCGCTCGCCAAAGCAAATTTTAGCGCCATAGAGGTATGCGGAGTCTTCGTCCGTAATCTTTAAATTGGACGAGGTAAGCGCGTCGAGAGCGTCCTCCGCCCCTTCCACAAAGACGGTAGAGTAGTCGTATCCCTCCGCCGAACCGTTAAGGTCGACGATAGGCGCGTTCATTCCGGCTTCTCCGACCCTAAAATCAAGTTTTTCATTAACGCCGTCTACAATCGAAATTGTTTTCGAAATGGTCGTCTGAAACTGCTCGCCGGAGACGGTTACCCTGTACAATCCGTTCACAAGAAAGAGTTGATACCCTCCCGAATCCCAAGATTTGATCGAGACCGACTCTCCGCCGTCGCCGTCCAGGCGTTCTATCAAGAGTTCGACGTCGCCTACTCCTTCGCCGACGTCGTAGAATAGATCCTCGTCAAGGTCGTTGTAAACGACGCCTAGCAGGTAAGCGCCATCTGAACGCGCGCCGTCTTGACTCGTACCAAAATCGCACGTTGTAAGGGACGGTCCAACGCTCTTGTTGGTCTGCAAAATGGAGACGCCTATCTCACTATAATCAGGGTTCATTAGGGCGTCTCTATGGGAGTGCGCTGGAACGCCCCAATCAACAGCAAAAGAAGCCAGTATATAGGAAGCGACGGAAAAGTTTTCATACGCGCTAAACCCTCCGCCAACGTTCTCGCTGACAGAATAATAACCTCCGTCCATAGTCGCGCCGGAAACAAATCCGGATTTGGCAATCCGGGTTGCGAGATCGTCTTCTCCGCTACACTTATGGCTAATTTCGTTCTTCGTCCTCATGAAAGAGGCGTGGGAAGCGGCCGCAGAATTTAGAGCCGCATTAAACGCTAGGGGCGAAGTCGCAGAAAGCGAACGCCACTCGGAAAGGAAAGTCGAAATGGAATCCCTTGGGTAAGCGTTGAGAAGAATGGCGTCGTTTACCAAATTGTTATAGGCGACAAGCTCGTCGTCGTTATAGACGCGGAAGATTCGCGCTAATTCGCCTTGCGGATCGGCGCGAAAGCGATTGATCTGCTCGAGTAGCTCCTGTTCTTCCGCAGTGGGAGTAACGCCCGAAGAGGTCGGCAAATACCAGGCGGCTTGACCCTCCGCGACGTTTTCTATTTCCGCGTGAGAAACGTATTCCGAGTCAGCGGCGAAATCGGCGTTCGCAGCGTCGTAGTCTCGCAATCCGTCAGCAGACAATAACGTTCGCGCTTCTAAAGACTCAACCCTCAAAACGCGCGAGCGAAACGGAGCGTTCTTCGTCTTCGATTTCGTCATGACAACCTCTTTTCTCAACAACAAGCCCGACAGTCCAACCAATACGAACGACGCGAGAACGCGCCGTTCGTATTGGACTAACTATCAGGCGTCTTAGTTCCAATAGAAACGGCAAAACACCGTTTTTTTGCGAATCTATCGCCGTCTATTTCCGCTCTTCTTCCGGCAAAGCCAATCGATCGCCGCTTTCCTGTACGGCACGTCGCAACCAATGTTCAGGATAGCCGACGTTCGGATACTGTCCGTCCGGGGTTCTCGTGTATCCGTCGTTGAACTTAACAATGAGCGCATTTGCAAGTTCTTCCCAACGCTCGCGCGCTTTTTCCGTTTGCATCTTGGAATAGTCCGTAAGGAATTCAACGGCTAGCAGCGGGTCCGTCTGAGCTAATTCAACCGCGCTCTTTTCAATTGCTGGACGCAGGCGCTGGAAATATGTTTCCAGTTCCTCTTGAACCGCTTTGATATCGGGAATCATTTCTCGATACCTGGGATACGCGTAATTAGCGACAAAATTATAGGTCCACCACCCCGATTTGATATCAAATCGAGTAATCGATCCAATATTCGTGGAGGGCGGAACTTGAGTCGACGCGGCGTATATTGGCGTATAACACGTCGTGTAGGTGTCGTCCCAACCAAACCACACAAGTCCTCCGACGAGGTCGGGCAAATCTGGGGTCGACCTCGTAATAATGGAGAAGCACGTCTGCTGAGTCGAGATCGGTCGTTCCCACGCGTATTTCTTACCGTCGACTTCCCAATAGAGAGGGCGACATCGCATTGGATAACCGTAAGGTCCGGCGTCGACGCCTTCGCCAAGATCAAACTCCGTGCCGTCGAAATGGTCGCGCATAAGAGCGGCGACGTCGGCCGTCGTGAGCTTCTTGTCCGGTTTAATCGACCAGGGATAAGGCTCGGCGCCGTCGACTCCCTGCGCGTAGTCGACGGAAAGATTCAAGGACGGCGCCGCGCGACGGAACATGCTCCAGACGCGTTTTTCACAAACGCGCTTGTCTTTCACGCCGTTTATCCCGTAAACTTTGTAAAAGGAAAACTCCCCGTCTTTTTCAGGATCGTACATACCCTTTTTAATGGCAAAGGACACGACGTTTTCAGAATAGAGACAATTCTCAGGATCGTCTTTTGGGAACACGCCAATTCTCGCAAGGTTGGCGTGTCCAGTAATTTCACCGTCCGGAACTCGCATCGCCACCCATACGCACCCGTTATTCTCAGTTTCAGGGGTCGATCCCGTACCACAAATCTCAAAGATCCAGGCTTCATTTTTGTCGCATACGGAAATGGATTCTCCCTCGTCGATATAACCATATTCGTCGACAAGCTTCCCCATGAGTTCAACGGCTTCTCGCGCCGTCGCGGCGCCTTGCAAAGCCGCCGTCATCAGCTCCGGATACTTGAACTTTCCAACGGTGTTGAAAAGCTCCTCGTAGCCTTCCCATGTAGTCTCTGCGATGGCGACTTGACAATCGTTCATGATTCCCTGAAACGAACCAATCACGTTCTCGCCGCAGAATCCAAGAACCTTGTGCGTTGGAGTTCCTTCTGGAAAGACGTCGGAACCGCCGACGGGACGAGTCGTCCCGTCGGACGCTTCTAGAATCATAAGTCGCCCAAAGAATCCGGCCGAGTCCGCCGTATAGGTAATCATGCACGCGTTCTCAGCCGAAGCGCCTTTTGTTACGATTAGATTCGTACAGGCGAAGCTTGAACGTCCCCAAAGAGACAAGACCCCAAGGGAGATAATGAGGATGAGTTTGCCTGAAGAGGCAATAATTCTGTTAAACAGCTTCATTTCAGGTATTCGTTTTTGTAATGCGCGCTCGCACGCTGGTTACTGTGTCAATATCAATCCGGCCGTAAGTTAAAACAAAGTCAACCGACCGGCGTCATCAATTGTAGTGGCGCGTGGAATCATAGTCAAGGGCTCGCGAATGCAACTCGGTAAGCAGCGGAGTTCTTTTCGCACGGCGCGTGAAACGTGCAATTCTTCGCCCACAGTTTCTGAAAAGCCCCCTTTTATTTCGTCGTCGGCTTTGATATAATCACCCTTGGTTGTTTGGACGACGCGCGCGTCGTTCTCACAGGTTTGAAACATAGTTGGAATCGTCGACGTAACGACGCTTCCGAGATATCGTTCAATAGGAGAGGTTACGTTATGGGAAATTGTGAAGGATTTAATCGTCGCGCTTTCTTAGGATCCGTCGTTGCCGCCGGCATGGGTAGCTCCGCCTTTTTGACTTCTAGCGCAAAAGCTGAAGACGAGGAGCCCGTTGTTGTTGATGAAGAACCTCAACAATTCGCCGCGTCCTATCCGATCTTGCAGAACGTAACCGAAACCAGCGCTTCGATCGCCTGGGCGCTCAACACTCCGTCCACCGGCTGGGTCGAATGGGGACCGACTCCAGCGCTCGGCAAGGTCGCTCGCAACTCAGAATTCGGTCTCAACCCCTTTGAAGAAGATTTTCTCTCGGCTCGCCTCACAGGTCTGGCGCCGAATACCAAGTACTACTACCGAATCGCAACGGCGGCCTTCAGCTACCGCACGGCGTATGATAAGAAGGCGGAGGAAACGCAGTATAGCGAGGTTTACTCCTTTACAACCTCCGGCCCCAATGCCGAAAAAGGCTCCTTCTTCGTCATGAACGATACGCATAACACGATTCCTACCATTCGCGCGCACGTCAAGTACGCAGACGAACTGAAGCCCGATTTTCTGCTTTGGAACGGCGATCTCTGCAACGATTACATGAACGCTCAACGCGTTAAAGAAAACATTGCTAATCCCACCGAGTCGCCTTTCGCCGCCGAACGCCCGCTTGTTTACGTGCCCGGCAATCATGATCGTCGCGGCTCATGGGCGCGCCATATCAAGAAATGTTTGACGACCTGGGAACACGCCGATCCGGCTTTCTACTCGCTCGGCTATAATTACGCTTTCCGCCAAGGTCCAATCGCCGCTATTTTACTCGATACGGGCGAAGATAAACCCGACTGGCATCCCGCATGGTCCGGAATGGGCAACTACGAACCCTATCGCGAACTCCAAACAGCGTGGCTCATGAAGGCGTTAGAACAGCCGGAAATTAAGTCGGCGCCCTATATTGTCGCCTTCTGCCATATCCCGCTTTACGACCGCCATCCTAAGGCAAATCCCGGTAATATCCTTGATCAGTTTGCTTCCTTCCAATGGCCGTGTTGCCAAATGTGGGGACCGCTTTTCGAGAAATATGGCGTTCAGTTGGCAGTAACGGCCCACCAACATCGTTTCAGTTACGCCGAACCGACGGCGGATCGTAGTTGGGCGCAAATTGTCGGCGGCGGTCCCGAAATGGAGCACGCATGTTCGATTTACTGCGTCGCGGATCAAAACGAAATGAAGCTCACTTGCACTAAGCTATCCGACATGTCGGAACTGGGCTCTTGGACCTTTAAGCCGAGAGCGTAATTTTATCGAGCTCCCTACCTGTTACGGAAACGTCCTCTCATCGGGAGGACGTTTCTCTTTCTTTTTTCCAAGGAGCAACGTCTATGAGACTTCTTTCTTCACTGTTTCACTCGAAGCGAGTCTCCGTTAACGAAGGCGCCGCTATCGATCGACGCGCCTTTTTTTCGCGCTTCGCCGTAGCGAGCGCCGCCTCTGCCGCGCTATTCTCACGAACTAACGACGCTTCTGCGATCGACGAGCTTCCAGAAGGCGTTACGCCGTCGAATCCGAGAGAACTCCTTTACCCTACGCCTGAAAACCATAGCGTCGTTTTCTCGCCCGAATCCGGCAAGTTCGCAGCGTCCTACCCTATTTTGCAGAACGTATCCTACGACAGCGCGTCGATCGTATGGTCTCTCAACACGCCGTCCACCGGTTGGGTCGAATGGGGACCAACGCCCAAACTCGGCAAGATAGCGCGCAATTCGGAGTTTGGCCTCAATCCTTACGAAGAAGACTTTCTGTCAGCGCGAATACTAGGTCTGCAACCGAATACGATCTACTATTACCGGACGGCGACTTGCGCGTTCTCCTACCGTTCCGCATACGATAAAACGTGCGAACCCGCGCAGTATAGCGACGTTTATTCCTTTAAAACGGCGGGACCAAACGTCGAAAAAGTCTCCTTCGCCGTGATGAACGACACGCATAATCAAATTGATACGATTCGAACACTTTTCGATCGCTTCGACGATATTAACCCGGATTTCCTCGTGTGGAACGGCGATCTTTGCCACCGCTACCCATCCTCTTATATTGTTAAAACAACGATTGCCAATCCCTGCGATCGTCCTTACGCCGCTGAACGTCCGCTTATTCTTTCCAAAGGCAATCATGATCGTTGGGGACCTTTCGCTCACAAATTCACTCAAATCTTTACCCCGTGGATCCAGCGCAACCCCCGTTTTCGTTCGCTAGGCTATAACGTTGCATTGCGATATGGTCCCCTTGCGATCATTGTTCTCGACACGGCGGACACGAAAGCCGACGACGCGCCCGCTTGCCAGGGCCTTTATTCTTCGACTCCTTATCGTGAACAACAAGCAAACTGGCTCCGAGAAGCGCTTCAACAACCTGAGATAGCCAACGCGCCTTACTTGATAGCCTTTTGTCATATCCCACTGTTCGAACATACGCCCAAAGAAGACGCAACGCCGCCCGCCCAGATGAGTTGGATTCCGTACCATGAAGCCGGACGGTACTTTGGTCCGCTCTTCGACGAATACGGAGTTCAACTTCTTATCGCCGCTCATCGCCATAAATTTGCGTACTCTGAAGCGTCTCCCCACCGTCCGTGGGCACAACTTTTGGGCGGAGGTCCACTCATGGAAAACGCGACGTGCATTTACGCCGAAGCGAACTCAAACGAGCTGGTCGTTAATTGCGAAAAGCTTAGCGATCGTTCTATTCTAGGCTCCTGGAGTTTCAAACCGCGTTTCTAGCTCGCGTCGTTAACTCCATCCAGAACGTTTCCAAAAAGCCGCCCACCGTCGATTACGACAGTGGACGGCTTTTAGATCGTAAAGCATGAGCAGACTCACTACTCTCGCGGTTCCACTCCGGCCCTCTCATATTCAAACGGCACAAACCCTAATTTAAAAGCGGGCGATTCAGGACGCAAATGGAAATCGTTGGCGTCAGGATCGACGAAAAGAGGATCGGCAACGAGTCCGTCTTGATCTTTTCCCTTCGAATCCGCCCACTCGCCGTGAGACATTCCGCTAAAAAGCGCCTCGCCGCCGGCGTTGAACCAAAGATTCTTGGAAAAGACTGTCTTTGCGGCGTCCGCATTATAGCCAAGCGCAATTCCATCTTTCCAGTAAATGATATTGCGTTCAAATACCGTTGAAAGATGGTCTTCAACGCGAGTGATAGCGAGCTGATGAGGAGGCTGACCAGCGCGCGCCGGATTTGTTTTACTGCGAGCCAGGATATTATTGCGCACCACGTTGTCTTTACCGTAATGCTGATGGAACGATCCGTCGGTCGTATCGTAAACCAAGTTATTTTCAAAAAGGATTCCTTCGCTCCCCTCGTCAGGATAGAGCCCCCAACCGCCATAAGCATAGGAGGAGACGTCATAAATAACGTTGTTGCATACGCGCGTCCCGGTCGACGTGCCGAGAGTATAGACGCCGCCCATATCCGACAGAGCGCCCTGCCCTATTCGAGAAATCTTATTGAACTCGATTCGATTGCGAAACGCGTGACCGCCGTTGTATCCCCATACCCAACCGACCGAGACGCCAGTGTAGTAAAAATCGGAAATATCGTTGTGCAGTATGGCAATCTCTTCAGTGTTTTGTCCAATCCAAACGGCAGTCGCCGCCGCGAAGAAACGTCCACCCTGCGTCATAACGCAATTCGAGACCGTATTCCCTCTATCCATAGAACCGCCGCCTACGCGAACGGCGCCCGCGCCAAGATCGGTAAAGTCGACTCTGTCCGCCTTGCAATCCGAACAATCTTTGAACCATAGTCCATACTCGCCTACATGGTTGACGCTACAATCATGAAAGACAACGCGATCGGCGTTGGCAACCGACAACGTCGCTACCGTAAAGAAAGCGGATTGCGCAGGCTCAAATTGCGAAGGGCCGGGCTTCTCTAAGGGGCCGGCAACCTCGTCGGGCAAAGCAGCTTCGCGCATTGTGGCTTCTCGTCGGGGCGCGTCGGTATAGGCAAAACGCAAACGTTCAAATCGGACGTCATGCGCACGCGCTCGGCCGTCATTTGAGTTGACGACAAGAAGTTGATTCAGTCCCGGACGCGGCATGGTAAATGAAGTCGCGTCGATCGTTTCCCCGTTTAAAGGACGATAGAAAACGCGCGCTCGAACGCCGTCATAAAACCATTCTCCAGGCGCGTCAAAAGCGGAACGAAGGTTTTCGAGATAATAGAGCGAGGTATCGCGCCACGGATTCCAACTCTTCATAGGCGCGCCTTGGGCGAGCAACGCTCGTGTTTCCGAGTTGAACCCCAGTACAATTCGTCGCGTCGTATCCCAGTGATGGTGAACGATAAACTGCGCGAATCGCATTTCCTCCTTCGGTATCTCTTCAAGTCGCAACGAATCCAATTCGCCCTCTTTTGCGCGTAGTTCCTGACGCGTCGTCGGTCGCTCAACGCTCCGATTTTGAGGGTTCATCGGGAACTCTTCCCAAACCGATTCGGGCGTTAGGAAACCGTCGTTGGGAAAACGAGCTCGAATGGCGCGACGATCATTGACAAAAAGTTGCTCGCCGTAGATAGTCTCGTCGTTGTCTTTGGGTAGATCCACAACCCAAATCTCCGCGTCTTTATTCGGGAAGGGAGTCTTTTCCTCGTCAGAAGCCAGACGCCAACCGACAAGCGTTACTCCGCCGGACAAAGTTGTCGTCGAATCGCACCCAGAATAAACAGTATTCGAATCTCGCGCGTCAAGAATAAGCGGACGCTCAAGAGCAAGTTCGTCGTCTAGAATTTGAATTTGAATCCAGCCGTCGACTCCTTGCCCTCTGAGCTCCCGCCCAACGTCTCGCGCTCTCTCAAGAGAAAGCAAAGGCGCGTCGCGATCTCCACTATTTGCGTCGTCTCCTTCGTTGGAAACGTAAAGAACTTTGACAAATTCCGGACGCTCGTCCCCATATGCGCAAACCAACGAAAAAAGGGAAAACGCGACAAGAGAATTAAGCGCCAGCCCCCAAATAACCAAACTACGCGACATAAAGCGTCTCCCATATATCCAGTCCAACTATAACTAATCCCATTCCTGCGCTTCAAAGAGACGTTGGACGTACTTCGCAAGAATGTCGGTTTCTATATTGACCTTGTCGCCAATTTTTTTGGCGCCTAACGTCGTTGCGGCAAGGGTAAAAGGAATGAGCGCGACGCTAAAAAGCTCCGGTTCACATCGTACGAGCGTCAAACTCACGCCGTCAACGGCAGCAGAACCTTTCGACGCCATGTTTTTAGCAAGCGATTTGTCGATCCGAAAATAGTAGTCCGCACATTCGCCGTTATGGTCGTCGATACGGATCAACTCCGCTTGACCGTCGACGTGCCCGCTAACAAAGTGCCCTCCCAGTCGCGCGTTCACGGCGAGCGCTCTTTCAAGATTGACGGGAGAACCTTCCTGCAAATCTCCGAGATTCGTTCGTTGCAGGGTCTCTGGAACCGCCTGAAAACTTAACTCGGTCTCCGACGCTTTTACGACGGTGAGACAACATCCGTTAACCGCCACGCTGTCGGAGACCGCGACTTCCGACGCTATTTGCGGCGCCGAAATCGTAAGCGTGCAGACTGTTCCGTCGTTGGTTATCTTGGATACGCGCCCCATTGTTTCTACTATGCCAGAAAACATGTCTTCTCCCTTTATTATCGTTTCTTTTTACAACCCGTAATTCCATGACGCTCCAAGCGAGAGCCTCCCGCTCAATTATACCAGGCTTGCGCGGCAGTAAAAGGCTATGGACAACGTCGCGCCGTCAAGTCAATCGATCTCGAATCTCACGTCGCGTTCAAATTGGCTTCGTCGTAGTTTGCCGAAAACGATTGAAGAGTTAATCGTCAATTTCAGCCGATTGCGGAGTCTCCGCTGAATCAGTGGATTCATTAGAAATATCGGAAGCGCGATCCGACGGAGCTTCTGCAGAAAGGGGCGCGGCAGAATCAATCGTCGGCAATGGAGGCTCAGAAAGATACTTCCGACAGAAAGCAAGAGCCTGCATTGCGGTCGCCAGCGATTCCTCGTCGGTAGCGGAAAGACCGTCGAGATCGTCGAGAGAATTGAAGAGCTGGTCAACGAGCGCGCATAATTCAGCAAAGGCACGCCGCATTTTTTCCGACTGCATTTCGTCGGGCGAAGAAACGAGCGAAAGCCAAAGCAATAGCTTGCCGTTCACATAAAGCTTCATGTATGGATTATCTAATTCGACGTCAGTTCTGAAAAACTGCGCGTTGCTAAGCGGCCCGTCTCCGATAATTTCCCACACGCGCGACTTGATCGCAAGGAGAAAGGCTTCCGTGTGCCGCAGTGCGGCGGCAAACTCTGGAGTATTCGCGCTGGCGCTCTGTTTTAGTCTAGCAAGGAGGAAAGTAAACGCCATTAGCTTGCTCATTGATCCAGCAGAATCCCAATCGACGGGACGTCGCGTCTCGCTTTCGAGTATCCTCGCCAGAGACCAGGTTTCTCCGTCGACGTTAATCCACGTCTCGTCGGGATTCTGAGAGTAATGAGCTAGCCCAATGGCGACAAGAGAAAGATCCGCCAGCGACGTGCATTGAGCCTTTTCAGCGTCAATTAAATCGGAAACGTGGAATTTCGTTCCTTCTACGCTCAATTCGTAGTCGCGATCGACTCGAGCAAAAGCGAGCGCAGTGAGCAACTCGCCGCGCCGAGTCTGAAAACCGTAGCCGACAATCGGCAACGGCTTGTCGTTCACAATACGCATGATACGACGATTAGCGCATGGGAAATTCCAGCACAAGGCGCCTAGCGCAATAATCGGTCGCAGTTCTCCTGGCGTGGAACTACTGACCGAATCCGCCGAAGCAGATTCGGGCGCAAGAAAGCTTTGATCAGCGCCGCCGATCAGCGAATAACGCAATAATCGCCCTGGCGTCGATCTTTGTATCGTTAGCGGCATGTGGGCAAAGCGATTGGTCAGCGCGTCGATTCGATGCGCGAGCTCTCGTTCGTTTTGAGGCGTTTTTAGCTCTGGGAGCTGACGCTGGCGAGTAAACTGCCGTTCTTCTAGATAAGGAATCGAATCGTATTGGGAATTTCCAATGGGAATGGCCGACGTTACGTCGCCTAGAATTTGGTATTGCTCGCCGTTTGCGCCGGTAAAACTCCCGCCGCCTTGAACCCCTTGTTGAATAATCTGGGGTTGCAACGCCGTAAAGGGCGTTCCCTCCGTAATAGGCAACGCCGCCGAGTAGTCAAATCCGTTTGGCGGCATAAAAGGAGTTTGCGACTCGTCGAACGCTTGTGGCGACGCGTTAAACGACTGATCAAGCTCGTACCCCTGCGGAAGTTCGTTTCCAAAGAAAGGAGCGCCATTGTAGATCAATTCGCCGTTTCCAACGAAATTTTGAGCGAGGCTCGTCTCCGCGCAACCATAAACAATTAAACCCGCAATTAACCAGGTCCACGCCGAGATTCGCAATTTCATTACCGATTTTCTTTCGATCATATCGCGCCTCCGCTAAAAACTCCAGGGGATCTACTTTCCATGCGCTCGAACGCTAGTATATTAACGAAACCTGGAACGTAGCGCAATAGATGATCAGCGGCAAGGAAATCCTCCGCTTCCGCCCCTTTTTTATTTGACGCCGTGCAAAGCGCAATTATAATGAACGACCTACTTTCGCGCAGTAACATGCGCGCCCGTTTGACAACGTCTTTCAAGCGTCACAGGAAGGAATGAATCATGACTGCAGACCTAAAATCTCGCGCCGAAGTCGCTCTCGGCGACTCCTGGGATCTTACACGCATTTATCCCAACGACGACGAATGGCGAAACGACTTCGAAGCTTGGAAACAAAAGGCCAAACGAGTCGAGTCTTTTCGAGGCAAGTTGTCAGACGTTGAAAACCTTGTTGAATACTTTGAATTCGACGAAGAGATTAATCGGCAAGGCGACAGACTTGGCGTCTACGCCTTTCTGAAATCGACGGAAGATCTGGCCGCTACGACTTACCAAGAGCTTAAGAGCGCTTTTACGCTCGCCGCAGGAAAAATCGCCGAAGCGGAAAGCTTCGTTCGTCCAGAGCTCCTCTCTCTTTCCGACGCGACCCTAAAAGCCCTACTGGAGGACGAACGCCTCGCGCCTTGGAAACTAGTTCTCGAACGCATTATTCGCTTTAAACCTCACACGCTCTCAGAGTCTGAAGAACGCCTTGTCGCCTCCCTTACGGGAATCGTCGACGTTCCTTCCAAAGCCTTCCGACTTCTAAGCGACGCGGAAACCGTTTTCCAACCGGTTGAAGACGAACATGGCGAAACCAAACCGCTAACGCACGAGACGTTCCAACTATTCCTACAGTCCCCTAGCCGCGAAGTTCGGAAGTCGGCGTTCGATCATTTCTATGCCGAGTACGAGTCAAAACAAAATACTTTTGCCGCGCTCCTTGAAGGTTCGATTCGAAAAGACGCGTTTTACGCGAAATCACGCGGTTTCAAAAACTCGCTGGCCGCCGCTATGTTCGCAGAAGAAGCGCCGGAAACCGTTTACTCAAATTTGACGACGACGGTTCGCGCGGCTCTTCCGTCCCTCTATCGCTACTATGAACTGCGGCGTAAGCTAATGGGACTCGATGAAATCCATTTTTACGACGTCTATGTGCCCATTCTCACCGACGTCAAAGTCAACAATAGTTGGGACGACGCCGTTGCGCTTATACGCGAAGCGCTCGCGCCGCTGGGCCAGGAGTACGTTTCTACGTTAACGAAAGGACTCCTCGAAGATCGTTGGGCGGACAAATATGAGAATCTCAATAAAGAAAGCGGCGCCTTTAGTTGTCCAGGATATGATTTTCCCCCTTACATCCTCATGAACTACAAACCGACGGCTATCGAAAGCGTCTTCACGCTCGCGCACGAAGGCGGACATTCGATGCACAGTTGGTATTCCGCGCGAACGCAACCTTATCGGTATTACGATTACGTTATTTTCCTTGCCGAAATAGCTTCAACGTTCAACGAACAGCTTCTGGCGCGTTATCTCCTTCGTACGGCGCAAGACGATCGTATGCGCGCGTGGATTATCAACCGCGAACTCGATTCATTTCGAGCGACCCTCTTTCGTCAAACGATGTTTGCCGAATTTGAATACCGCACGCATGAACTTGCCGAAGACGATCAACCCCTTTCGGCGGCAACCTTTCGAGCGATCTATCGCGACATTCTCAACGAGTATTTCGGTCCAGATTTTACGATCGATCAATCGCTCGAATTCGAATGTCTAAGAATACCGCACTTTTACCGCGGTTACTACGTGTACAAATACGCGACGGGTCTTTCCGCCGCCGTATCGCTCGCCGATCGCGTACTCTCGGGCGGCGAGCGCGAACGCGAGGATTATCTCGGCTTTTTAAAGGCGGGCTGCTCCGCGCCGCCGCTTGATATTCTTCGCGCCGCCGGAGTCGACATGGAACGTCCCGAACCAATCGAAATCGCGCTAGCTCGATTTAATTCGCTCGTCGACGAACTTGAACGTCTCCTTGCGTAGTTAGTCCTATTTAGCGCTTAGTCGTCAAAATCCTCGCTCCGAATCTCGTCGTCAAGGATCCATGAGAGTCGTCCTGTAAGAAGCCCAAAGACGGTGGCAAGAATCGGGGTAGCGATCGGCATAACATACCAGAATACTTTCGTCCCGGCGGTAAGGAGCCAGAGGAAACTCATCGGCCAAAGGGTCAAGGCGCAGAAAAGATAAAACTGGAGCCACGCCCATTTCTGCGTTATAAAAGAACGCGCAACTTGCATCGTAATCGGGGCAAAGGGCGCGTCCGACTGAGCCGTCGAAATCCAGATTATCGGGAAGAAGAGCCAGAATCCGGCAAGGAAAACGGCAAGCCAGAGGTAAGCGGGCGTCTGCGACGACGGGTCGAGTAAGTTCATACCGGCGAGATTAAGCGTCATTGTCGCAAGAATCCCCCCCGGCACAAAGGCGCAAAGCAGCATGACGTCGAACCACAAACCATAACCGAGAAATCCCATCAAGTCTTCGCTTCGCCAGTCGGCAACATAGCGAGCGCCGGCGTTGCCTGCGCCGAAAACAGACCAAAAGTAGAGCCCCGCAAAAGAAGAAGCAAGGAAAAAGACGGGCGTTATCATAACCCAGCCCACAAATTGCGACAACCGACCGGCAATATCGCGCCATCCAGCGCCCATCGTATCGAATAAAAGCGCTACGTAGATTAACGAGATCATCGCCAACAAAATGACGAGCACGCCGGCGCGCGCCCAAAGCTCCTCGCCACGCAACGGATGGAAGGTTCCATTAAAGAGAGGCGCGCGCTTTGGAGGCGACGCCAGCGTCCAAACGAGTTCGCCTTTCTTCGGCCGCAATACGAGCGGGGGGAGGTACTCGGTAGGATTTGCCAATAGCATAGCCCTACGGCGTTCCGCCATTCGTTTTAAAAAACCGAATACGCGCAGAATACCGCGATTCTTTTCATTTTTGCGATATTCGTCCAGCATCCGTTGCGCACGTTTGTCAACGTCGTGATTATTTCCAGTCCTATCGACGCGCGGTCCAACGCCAAGCGCTTTCTCAAGCTCAGTTCTTTCGGGCGGGACGTCAGATTGGGCTTGCGGCTTATAGCGCGGCTTGACGCTTGGGTCGTAGTGTCGATCGCGCGGTTTGAATTCGGGCGCGACTTCTTTTCTATTCGGGTCAAGGAAAACGCTGCGTCCGTCTCGCATTTGAAAGTATTCACGAGGCGCCTCTGGAACCGCGCCGATATCGTACACCCCTCGCGAAGTCGGTCGAAAAGTCGTTTGAATCGACTCCTGCTGTTTAAGAAGCGCGTCCGTCACAACAGTCTGCGTTCCACAGTCGGGACAGGCGACGCTCTTTCCAAGCATTTCCTCCGGGACTTGCATGAAAGTCTCGCAAACGCGACACCGCATTGGAATAAAACGTCGGGTCTGTTCCGCAGCGTTTCCATCTTTGAACTCGTATGCGCCCGTCGTTTGATCGATCCCCTCGCGATTAGGATTCCGGATGGGCGAAAAAAGCGCGTCCCGGCGATCCTGCTCCGGCGTTCGTAGCGTCCTCTCATAATCGGTCGGAGTATCGAAATCGAGATAATCAGGAACGGTAATTTCTGAATCGCAGTCAGGACATACGACAATAGCTCCCACCTCGTCGCGAGTAACGGAAATATCCGTTCGGCAACGAGGACATCGAAACGTTCGATATCGAACAGGCGGATTTCCGCCGTTAAAGCTTGAGCTATCGGACATATCCCTTCCCTTTCGCGTTTGATCGTCGTTATTGCGCTTCCAGCCGCCAGAGCGCCATCCTAGTGTAAAAGAAAGCTCAAACGAATACAAGAGGTCTGGCAAACAAAAGACGCCTGCGTTCACAATTTGTAGATCAATGAAACCAAAGAAATCGGAAATAGAGAAAGATCAAAAGATCAAACGCCCCATATCTCCAGAATCTTTTCCTCTGTCCCCTTTCTAAACCAACATAACGACAAAGCGAGTTCGACGCATCCCCCAACGTCGTCCCTAAACAGCAAAAAAAGCGCGCCCCAGCGGAGCGCGCCCCGTCGTCTACCAATTAATCGCAAGTCCCTAATTTTGCGCACGGCGCAAAACCGACCAAACGTCCAAATACGCTCTGTCGCGCGCAGTTCCGTCGTGCACATGATCCTTGAAGCTCGTATAATTGATCGCCGCCGCCTCGTTCGCGACAATCTTTACCCAAGTCGCGCGTTCAAAGTCCATTCGAAACGGATAGTCGTTCCCCGGCGTATGATCGATCTTTGGCGTAACATTGTAGGCCCGACAAAGTCGTTCCAAGTCGCCCTTGAATCGCGCTCGAACATGAATGAGCCCCGCATTTTTGTAATTCTGAACGGCGCTGAAAAAACCGTGTTCTGAAAAAAGCCACATAACTAGTTCTCCTTATGATTGGAATGATCCTTCATTCTATCTTTCTTCGCTAATCACGAAAATCCATCATCGTAAAAAAGACTTTGAGATATGCTCTATCGCGTTTCGTCCCGTCGTGCAACGCCGGTTTCACTTTGGGATAATCGATCGCCATCGCTTCGCTTTTAACGATCTCTGCCCAGACGTCTCGCGGAAAGTTCATACGATACGAGTAATCGCCGTCCGGCGTATGCGTCACTTTTGGCTCAATTCCATACGCTTTGCAGAGACGTTCCAAATCGCCCTTGAATTGCGACCGAACGTGGATGACGTCCGCTTTGTCGATATGTTGAGCCGCGCTGAAAAAACCGTGTTTTGAATAAAGCCACATTTCTGATCTTTCTCCTATCAGTGTTATTGTCTCAATCCGCGATACGCTACGATACGCGTCGATTTCGAAAAGATCCAACCTAGTCGCCATGAGGTCGCCGGTTGTTTAGACTCCAAACGGGTCAAAGAACCTTTGCTCAAACGAACCTTCAGGCGTTACGATACCCACAACGTTCTTATTTCTCCTTTCGTCTCATTTTTCGACTCTCGCGCACCCGTTCCATGTTGTAATCAAGCATACAGCAGAGCTTTTCTTTGACGTCGGCTGTATTGAAAGACACTCTATCCTGAGCGTCTGAAAGCCCGATATCGCGTCCCGTTTTGTGGACGTCGACATTTGCGGCCAAATAGAGAACGGTCCACCCCATCTCCTTAACCGCCTCGATTCTCGTTTGTACGTCGTGCCTTTGGAATCTTTGACTCGCATTTTCCATTCCATCAGTGACGATGACGAGAGAAACGTCTTCGGGACGATCCCACTCTTTTAATCTTTTAAACTTCTCGAGCAACTCGTCGACGGCAATACAAATGGCGTCGTAGAGCGCGGTACAACCGGAACAATTGTAGTTTGAGGGATCAAAGAGATCGATCGAGGCGGAAGAAACAATGTGTTGCGTTTCGCCAGAAAATTGATAAACGTCGAGCAAGATCGTTTCGTCTTCGCTCTTTTTTCTCTTTTGTCCCTGAACAAAATTCTTCACAGAACCGACGACGTCTTCTCGAATAGCATTCATCGATCCAGAGGCGTCCAAAATGATACAATTGTGCGTGTAGTCCAATTTCATATGGGAAACTCCTATAACCGGGTTGGACGCGGCGACGTCCCAAACAACAGTTTAAAAAGTAGGTAAGACGAATAATGGTCATGTCTCGTTACATTCAAAAACAGATGAACGCAACTATTCTCTCCGAC
>CADCOO010000188.1 GCA_902803085.1 uncultured Planctomycetota bacterium | reverse complement strand
ATAGATTTTAATTTTTAATCATGTCGCTTTTTATTAAAAAAAATAAACAACACTCTTTTACACGAAACTACATACTTTTTACACCGTAGTTTCAGGTTTTCAACTAGATTCTTTCTTGAAAAAATAGCGTATAATATGGGACTGGGCTGAGCACGAGTGTAAATTATGAACAAACATTGGAGACTCACTACTATTACTATTATACTATTAATTAAATAAATGAATAAAAGAGTCGGTTTTTGCTTTTATAACAAACCAATCTAGTTTTATATCCAGTGATATTTAACGGATGTATTAAACGCCTTACCTCTCTATGTTGTCAAATTGCCGATTTCTTTTATAATGTAGACGCCACGTTGTAACGCTTGTGAGGAAACGCGTAGTGGGCAATGTAATACTTAGCGATTGGAGAAATAGAGATGAAGATTCGCTGTCGACGCGAGAAATTTTTACCGCTCTTTAATCTGATTTCGTCTTTTACGTCGTCTCGGGACGTTCGACCGGTTTTGCAAAACGTTAAGATCGTAGCCGACGAAAAGAACGTATTGCTCACGGCAACGGATGGAGAAGTCGGCGGACGCGGCGTCCTTCCGCTTGACGATGGATTCGTCTTGGAAAGCGCAGGCGAGGCTATTCTTCCTTCCAAGTTGCTTAAAAAGATCCTGACGGAAACGACCGACGACGAGATATCGTTAGAATTCGAAAACGGCAAACTCTTGGTTCGCGGCGCTCGTAGCAAGTATCAGTTGGACACAAGCGACGATTGGGACAAATTCCCCGCCGTCGCGGATTTCAACGAGACCTCCTACATTAAAATAGCGGCGAAATCGTTATGCGAGCTGATTCGTCGCACTGTCTTTGCCACCGACGTTAATAATTCACATTACGAGTTGCGCGGCGTAAAATTTATTTTTAGCGAAGATCGTACGATTGCCGTGGCGACGGACGGGCGGCGACTTGCTTTTCAAGAGTGCGCGTCGGAACGATGCGGCGAGAAGTCGGGCGAAGGCGAATTCTCGCTGGAAGCGATCTTTCCCCCCCGCGCTCTCAACCTGATCGAGCGCTCGGCTTCGGACGCGGCCGAGGCGCTCATCGCCGTGCGCGATACGGAAGCGGTTGTTCGGATTGGGGACGTCGTCGTTTCAACAACCCTTATGGTTGGTCGTTTTCCCGATTGGAAAACGATTATTCCCGACCGAACGGCGAAAAAACGCGTCGATTTCATTGCAGGCGAACTTGCTCGCGCGATTCGTCAGGCTGAGATTGTCGCGACGGAGAATAAGCCGGGCGTGTGGTTCAATTTTACCGAAGGCAGCGTCGATATTGCGGCGGCCGGCGAGGCGACGGGCGAATCCAGCGTGGTTCTTCCGATCGCGTATTCCGGCGAAGATCACAAATTGCGCCTCGATTCTCGCTTTTTAAACGAGTTCTTCCGTTGCGTTTCTCCTGAAGAGACAATCGCCTTTTACTTCTTTGGCGACTATCGCACGCTTTTGGAGACGACCGACGGTTATCAGTACGTCGTTATGCAATTGGCTTAGTGTCGCGCGGCGCCCAAACAACGCGTTTTTAGCAACGAATCGCTCGTGAATGTTCTGGGCGATTCGTTTTGTTTTGGCAGGACGGGGGAAATACGGAGATTGTACGTATGGCGAACTGTTGTCGATTTTGGACGGCGTCGGTCTTAGGCGTCGCGTTATTGCTCGTCGCTTCGCGCGTCTTTTCTCAGGAATTGAACGCTCCGAAGCGTTACGAATTCTCCGAGGAAAAAATGGGCGTTCCAACGCGTCTTCTCTTCTATGCTTCTTCCGACGAGAAGGCGACGGTAGCGGCGCAAGCCGTGTGGGAACGGTTTGACGAGCTTAATTCCATTCTTTCCGATTGGGATCCTGAGAGCGAGATAATTCAGGCGTGCCGCGCAATCGAGTCGAGCGGCGAGCGGGTCGCCGTGAGCGACGATTTGAGACGCGCGTTGTTGGAATCGCGCAAATACTGCGAACTGACGCGCGGCGCCTTTGACTCCACCGTGAGTCCGATTGTAAAGTTGTGGCGGCGTAGTCGGTATTTTCACGAGCGCCCCCCTGCAAAGATGCTGGACGCCGCAAAAGAGAGAGTTGGCTTAAACGTCTGGAATCTAGACGACGACGGTCTTTGGGCAGAGAAGGGCGTTCGGTTCGACGTCGGCGGCGTGGCGAAGGGAATAGCGCTTGACGAAGCGCTTCGTATCCTAAACGACCATGAAATAACCTCCGCGCTTATCGACGCGAGCGGAGACTTGCGAATAGGAGATCCACCGCCAGATAAAGACGGTTGGATCGTTGGCGTTTCCTCTCTCGGGGACGAGCCTGCGTTCTACTGCGAGCTCTCCAACGTAGGCGTCGCAACGTCGGGCGACGCGAATCGCTACGTTGAAATCGACGGCGTTCGATATTCGCATATTATCGACCCTCGAACCGGCGAACCGCTCACGTCGCGTTGCGTCGCAACCGTCTTGGCGCCGACGGCGACGACCGCAGACGCGCTGGCGAGCGCGTTGTGCGTGCTTGGACCACGAGAAGCTCCCGAAGCGTTCGACGAAATACGCCGTCAGGGAGTTGGAAATGGAGAATTGTCTCCATTCGATTACATTCTGATCGAGGTTGCCGACAATCCTTCTGGAGGCGAGCCCGACGTTGAAACGTTGGCGAGTCCCAGATTTTGCGAATTATTTGACGCGGCGCGCAAGGAACGAACCGAGGCGTTGGGGACCGAGCGTCGGCAATAGGTTGGTGGGAAAAGAAAAATCACGCCTTCGCGCGAGACGCCGGGTATGGCGTCGGCGCATTTTTGTTGTATAATCGTAGCGTGTCGCCGTCGGGTTTTTACCCATTGCCTATCGAACGGCGCGTTGGTAGAGAGGTAGGGTTGTTATGTCGGAAGAAATGAAATCGGATTTGTCGTCGAGCAACGTCGAATTGTCGATTCCTGATTTTCAGCGACTGATTCGTCGCATGTACTATGAGAAGGATCGCGACCGCGGCGTGGCCGGAACGTTTATGTGGCTCATGGAGGAAGTTGGCGAATTGTCGACGGCTCTGCGCAGCGGCACGTTAAAAGAACAAGAAGAGGAATTTGCCGACGTTCTGGCGTGGCTGACGACAATAGCGAACGTCGTCGGCGTCGACCTTAATAAGGCGTTAAAAGACAAATACGGCGAAGGGTGCCCCGGGTGCGGCAAACTTGCGTGCGAGTGTCCTGATTCGGAAAAACCTTGACGCGCCGAGTAAATAGCGACTCAATGATCGAGTGAAATTTAGATTAGGCGTCGTGGAAGAAGCTTATATGTTGGAATTTTTAAAGAGAACGTCGTCGTTGTCGCTCTCGCTTGGGGCGATCCTCGGCGTTGCGTTGATTTTAACGCGTGCGGAAACGGCGTTAAGCGCATTCGGCGCGATTGAGTCAGACGCGTCCGTTTTAGACGAAGGCGCGACGCTTTCAACGAGCGTCGGCGTATCGGGCGTCTATAAAAACGGCTTTCAGACCAAGGTCGAGGTAAAGTTTAGCGATCAAGAAGCGTTGACGGCAATAGAGCTTGAAACGCTCGACGTCGACGGCGCTCCTTTTATCTCGCGCCATGAATTGACGGAGGACGACCGCCGATCAGGGCGATGCGAGTTTAGTTTTCTCTTTCCCAAAGCGACGGGGCGTTTAATCGTGAGAAAAATGAGCGCCGACGGAACGCTTGACGAGTCTGAACTGACTCCCGGCGTTACAGACGGCTTTAACGCGCCGTTGAACCCGTCGCGTCCGATTTATTTGGTTTTAGGAGAACCGAAACAAGGCTTTTCCGACGCGTTTGCTGAATTGCGTTTAAAAGAAGAACGCCGCCCAGAAATAGTTTCCATACGCGATCTGTCGGAATTGCCAACGGATTTTCGATCGTACGAATCAGTCGATCGCGTCTTCCTTTCCACGAGCGCGCCCGAGATATACGAGGGATTTTCTTCGGACTCGCCGGCGCTCGGCGCGTTATTGCGTTGGGTAGAGCGCGGCGGACGCGTCGTTCTTTTGGCGGGCGTGAAGTCGTTGCCTCTTTTACGCCCCGGGGGCGCGTTGTCGGAATTTCTGCCAGGCGAATCGCTTGACGAGAAACTTCACGAGTTTCGATCGGTTAATTCTCTTACGACGGACCTTCAAAACGTCAAGAACCTCGTTATGACGGGCTCGCGAAGCAATCCCTTTTTACGCGCGCCCGTTCTTCGAGCCTTGAAACCAGGCGCGCTTGTAGAAATGCAGGAAGCGGAGACGCCGCTTTTGATTTCTCGCGCGTGTGGACTTGGCACGATCGTTTATTTTGCTGCGGATCTTTCCGAGGCGCCAATAGCCAACTGGACGGGTAGGGGACGTCTTCTTTTAAAGATTCTTGGCATTGATCCAGACGCGACGTCGGGCGCGGAGAGTGGCGCTCCGCTCGTGAATCAGAGTTACGCGGACATTTCCGGTCAAGCGCGTAGCGCGTTAGATTCCTTCTCCGGCGCTCGCGTAATATCCTTCGCGGTTATAGGCGCCCTCCTTTTGGTTTATTTGATAGCGATAGCGCCTTGGGATTGGTTTTTAGCGAAAAAACTTTCACGTCGTCCGATAATAACGTGGGTATCGTTTCCCTTGTGCGTCGTGATCTTCAGCGCGATCGCCGTCTGGATTAGTTCAGCGTCGACGCCAAAGGAACCGTCTCTCAATCAAGCGGACGCGCTCGACGTCGATTTAACGAGCGGCATGGCCCGAATCTCGACGTGGCTCGGTTTTTATTCTCCGGTCGGCGAACGTTACGATATCCAATATTCTCCTTCTTCAGCCTTATCAAGCGCCGATCAATCGGACGGCGCGGCGTCGCTCGTGCCTCTAGCGTCGTCAGGCTCAAGCTTAGGAGGCGCGGAACAGTCGAATTTTGTCGCGCGCGAATGGAAGGACGCGTATGAGCTTCATGACGGCGAATTAAAGAAATTACCGATTGCGACGCGTTCGAGTAAGAGTTTTATAGGTCGCTGGACGGGGCGCCTTTCCGGACTTCCTAGCGCGCCGCGCCTTTGGGACGACGGACTCTCGTTGCACGGCGCGGTTGTGAATCCGTTCGACGTTCCAATTTACTCGGCGTATATAGTGTATCGAGACGGCGCGTACGCGCTCGGCACGCTTCCTCCCGGCGAGACGCAGATCGAACGCGGCGGCGCGCGCCTTTCGCCCAAGCGCGTTCTTAACGATCACAAAAGTTCCGTTCCAAGTTCTAGTCTTGGCGGTTGGACTTCAAGCTCGTACAACGCGTCGTCCAAGCGTATTCCATACATTTTAACGGCGGCGTCGTTTTATGAACTAGGCGGCGGCGTTAATAATTATGGTCTTGAAAAAAGATTGCAACGCGATATGGATTTGAGCGATCTTGTTCGTAGCGGTCGCGCGATTATTTTTGGAACGATCGTCGATCCAGATTACGCCGATTACTCGTCGTCGGCAGAGGACGCGCACCAGGCGGTTGACGCTCGTCAGTTGGAATCGTATCGTCGTCGTATGGCGGAACGTCGCGGCGAGGAGTATCAAACGGCGCGCGAGAAGACGCTAGAACGTTACGGCGCGTCCGGAACGAGCCCTGATTTCTTTGCGGCGGACGTTCGATTTCGAGAGAGCGGCGACGACGGAGAGGCGCGTGGCGCCTCTGATCGACGATACGTTGTGGTTCGATTGATTGCGCCCATAGAATTAAACGCGTTGGAATAAGAAACGAAGTCGCCGCTGGACGCTGGCTAGCGACGGAAGAATGAAATGAAAGCGTCTTGGAGACGTAGCGCCCATGATTAAAACAGTCGATTTAACGAAGCAGTACGGCAAATTGTTTGCGCTTAAGAGTCTGAACCTGGAGTTGAGCGAAGGCGATCTCTTTGGTTTTATCGGACCGAACGGGTCTGGTAAAACGACGACGATGAAGATGCTGGCGACTCTTCTCCAGCCGACGTGGGGAGAAGCGTACGTCTGCAATATGTCAATTTACACGCATCCGAAGGAGATAAGGCGCATAATAGGTTTTATGCCGGACTTTTTCGGCGTGTACGACGATATGAAGGTTATCGAGTATCTAGAATTTTTCGCCGCCGCGTATCGCGTAAAAGGCGAGGCGCGCCGTAAGGTGTGCAACGAAGTTTTGGAACTTGTCGATCTGGGATATAAGCGCGAGGCGCTCGTTACGAGTTTGAGTCGTGGAATGACGCAACGTCTCGGTTTGGCGCGCGTACTACTGCACGATCCCCAGGTTTTGCTCCTTGACGAACCGGCAAGCGGACTCGATCCGCGCGCGCGAATCGAAATTCGCGAACTCCTCAAGCGCCTCGGCGGTCGTGGTAAGACAATCATGGTTTCCAGCCACATTCTTCCCGAGCTTGCCGACGTGTGCAATAAAGTCGGTATTATCGAGCGCGGAGAATTGTTGGTCGACGCGAAGGTTGAGGACGTTATGCGGCGCGTTCGCGATCAGATTGCAATACTTGTCGATCTTGCGGAGCAGGATTCCGAAAAGCGCAATCAAGTTGTGGAAGAATGTATGAAATTCCTGTCGGACGACGAGATTGTCGATAAGCTTGAGCTTGATCGTTCTGGCGCCATACGCGTCTTTATTAAGAAAGGCATGGGGCTCGACGATTATTCTCAGCTTCTCACGCGACTCGTCGAACGACGTTTTCGTATTAAATCGTTCCGCGAAGAAGAGATTAATCTTGAGACGGCGTTTATGACCCTTACGCGAGGCATAACGGCGTAGTTGTCAAAATGCGTTGTAATGGAGGACGGCATGAAACGGGACGGGATTACGATAGGCGTTTTGGGGCTTATTGTCTCGAGCGTTATTTTAGGAGCGGCGACGACCGCGAACGGCGCAAAGATTAAGTTTCGAAACTCAACGCCAACGCCGCGCGCCGTCATGCCGGGCGACGAAGAGACTGGTCACGACGCGAACGACGCCGCTAAAGACAAAGACGCTGAGCAAGACGCTCAAACGAACGTTGAGAAGGTTGACGACGAAAGCGTAGAGAAAGAGTCGCCTCAAAAAACGCCGTCTAATTTAGGCGTTCTTATCGCGCCTCCCGAGAATGCGCGCGACGACGCTAAACAACGCAAGGAGCGTCCCGTCGTTCAAGAGGCGATGAGAATGACTCTCGAAGAGCTCGTTCCAACAAAATTATTGCGCGATCCGCGAGTACTCCGCGCCTTTGCACGAACGCCTCGCGTGGAGTTTGTCCCGAAAAAGCGTCGCGAATTGGCGTATTTGAACACTGAAGTTCCTTTAGAAAACGGACGCGCTCTTGAATCTCCTTTTGACGACGCCTATATCTGCGAGGCGATAAGTCCGGAAGATTCCGATCGAGTTCTCGTGGTAGAACCCGGATCCGGGTATTTTACGGCGGCTCTTAGCGAACTTGTCGGCGAAACGTACCTCGTTGGAATCGATAAAAATCTTACGCGGCGCGCCGCGCCAATTCTTAAATCTCTCGGATATTCTAACGTATACGTCCGTTTGGGCGATCTCGAAACGGGTTGGCTTGATCAGGCTCCTTTTGATAAAATTGTCGTCCTATGCGGAGTTCCCGAAATTCCGCAGGGGTTAATAGAGCAACTCAAGGACGGAGGTAAAATAGTCGCGCCCATAGGGGACTCGCTGCGACAAACCGTTACCTTGGGTGAAAAAAGCGGCGAAACAATGAATTTCCGACCTTTAGCGCCCGTTTCTCTTGACATGGAGCCGTCCTTCGACGCAAAACGCAAAGGAATCGCGTCGATTCAATTAATCGGCGGAGACTTTGAGACGCTCGACCCCGCGCCAAGCGGCGGTCAAGAGGAATCCACAATTAAGCCGCGCGACGAGGCGTCGAAGATTCAATTTGCGCCGCTACGATCGACTCCAACAGGGTGGTTTGACGGACGCCTTTTTGAGATCGTTGAAGGGGACGCGTTTGAAGGTGCGAGGTCGTGTCTTTTCGACAACGCGATTGTTAGAGCGGAGCAAATTAAGAAAGAGAAAAAAGACGCGCGCGTCCAAGCGGCGACTCTGCCCGAAGAGCGTAAAAATCTTACAGAGTACGGTCAGGCAGTTCGTGACAAACAGCTCGAAACGGAATTGATTTCTCAATTGCGACAGAGATTGCCGCTTGACGGCGCGGTCGTTAAGAAGGCGATTTTTTCAGGCGCTTATCGCGTTGAGCGCATTATGTCGAGCGATCAGGGAGTCGTAGCGGCTCGCGTCTTGTTCTACGACAAAGACCGCCGTGAAATTGAGGCGCGCGACGTTTTGAAGTGTTCCTCAACCACAGCTGAGTGGCGAGAATTTAGTGAAGAAATTCAGGTTCCTTTTCGCGCGAAAAGCGCAGTCGTCGTCGTCGGAATTTTGGATGGAATAGGGACGGTTCGTCTGGATTCGCTGCAAATTCGAAATAAAGCGGATCGTTCTCAGTCGCTGAAAAAGTAAAAGAGCGGCGAAAATATAGTTGTTAAAATAGGGTGTTTTAAATAAGAGAAACGGTTTTAATGGACTAAAGACGCGACGATACTTTTGATAAAACGAGTAGATTTGATAAAAGTATATTTTTATTGATTGACCGCAGGGTATTTTTTGGTACAATCCCGGTTGCCTTGGTCGATAAAATCACAGGCGGTGTTTATGGGGTCGATAAGCGAACGTTACGACGCGGCGTATTTGCTCGCGTCGCGACTTCATCGAGGACAGACGCGCAAGTCGTCGCGAGGCGTCTCGGCGCCTTATTTGTCGCATTTATTGCGCGTATCGGGCTTGACGTACGAATACGGCGCGGACGAGGATGTGGCAATAGCTGCGCTTTTACACGACGCGGTTGAGGATTGCGGCGGGTTGACGACGCTTGAACTTATTCGTGCGGAGTTTGGCGACGCCGTCGCCGGATACGTCCGCGAAACAAGCGATTCGCTAGCGTCCGATCCTCAACGCAAAGCGCCATGGAGAGAACGAAAGGAAGCGTACGTTGCGCGGCTTGCGTCAGCCTCAGACGGCGCGGTCCTTATTTCGGCGTGCGACAAGATAGACAATGCGCGTTCGTTTTCACGCGAATTGCTATTAGCAGAAGATCGAGCGTCGTTCATGTCGCGATTCCACGCAGGCGCCGCTGATTTGGAGTGGTATTATCGAGCCGTTTTGGCCGGCGTGCGTCGACGAAACGAGCTGGTAGCCGTCGAACTAGAATACGAGGTCGATCGTTTAATACCGCTTTTGTGGGTTAAATAGATCAGTACGAGTAAAACGCCGTTCGACGTTTGAGCGGCGGATAAAACCAATTTTTTTCCCTGCTAAACGGAAAAAGGCGCTTGATTTTTTTTTAAGCGGTGGGTAAAATAAGAGTATTACCGGCGGTAGTCATGCGCCGTTTGTATGGCTGTCGCTTTGAATTTGCTTTTTGGTCGAAGAAAACCTAAAAGGACTTGTGGGTGATAAAATGAAACGTAACGTTGCGCTCTTCGTTGCTGCGCTTTGCATGCTTGTCGTTTCTACGGCGCAAGCGGCCACCAATGTTCACTTCTTTACACAGACGGCGACGGGTCTTGTTCCCACGCGCGATCTCCATTACAGACTGACCGACTCTAATAATCTGGTTCTTGCCGAGGATAAGGTTGTCGATCCTGACGGGGTCGTCATTCAGTTTAATCTTGATCCGGGCGATTATGTTCTTTTTGCCGAGCAACCGTCGACAAAATATTTTGGCACGATGCCTTTCGTGATTGCTGACGCCGCTCCGGATACCCCTTCGGATACTCCTTCTCCACTTGCCAGGGCGCAAGTTTCGGAAATTTTTGCACAGTCAGCCGAAGGCGGCGAGGGCGCTGACGATCGCTATGTTGTGCTCGGCCCGAACGGTATGTCCGAAGTTTCTGAGAGCGAAGTCGCGTCTGGTACTGGCGCGGCCGTCGCGACTGAACCGGTAGCTCCCGTTGCGGAGACAGGCGCTGCTTACCCGAGTTATCCGAGCTATAGCTATCCTACTGGCGGCGCGTCCTATCCTGCCGGAGGTCGTCTTGGCGGATGGCTTGGCGCTGCTGGGCTCGCCGGCGGTATTGTTGCTCTTGCTACGAGCAACTCTGACAAAGACAAGCCAAAGCCGGTTTCGATTGTCAAATAATTAATTTGCTGAGCGATAGGTTGTTCACTTTCAAGTTGCCTATTGCCACGCCATTCCTTATTGGGATTTTCTTCTAAGAGCAAACGGTCGGTATCCGATAAGAAGAGGGGAACGTTTTTACGTCTCCCTCTTCTTGGTCGTTTTGTCGTCTTGTGTTTCTGAGTTCTTTTGGCGGGCAAGTTGCCCGTATTTTTTCTTGACGGCGGCGTCGCTTCCTTGGTGAACGACCCTCTTCAGGTTTACCGTTCATGTCTCTTCATTGTTTGATTAAGAACGTGAATACGCCCAAGATTTAAGGGCTGGATGTGGAAAAAGCCGACTTATTTCGGTTAATATTCATTTAAAAAGAAAAAATTTTGTTTTTATATATTTTGTGTATTTTATTTGGTTTGTGTAAAGGTTGTTGAGTTTGTATAGTTGCTGTTACATATGTATTTTAACTATATTAAACGTTTAATCTTTTTTATATTCTATCGTTTATCACCCT
>CADCOO010000187.1 GCA_902803085.1 uncultured Planctomycetota bacterium | reverse complement strand
GTCGACTTAGCGCTCTCGTCGTCGGAGATGAAACCATAAGTTGACGTTGCAAGTTGAAACAAGGAAACAATAGCCAAAAGCGAACAAACTCGGAGCAGGTAATGCATATGGGTACCTCTAAAAACCGCTTCTATTAAATAAATGACGCCAAATCGTATAAACAGTCGGTATTAACAGATGCTTGATCTAAATATGGTATTAATCATCGCCTGTCTTGTTTATATTGCGCATATTACGCCGACAAGCAACGGTTATCGAGATTATATCTCCCCTCTTTCATTCAATAAGGAAGTTCTTTAATTTTGCGCAACAGCGTCATGGGTTCGGCAAATTTGTCCTTTACGGAGTTAGAAATGAATCTGTTTCTCTGAAATGATAAGGCTACGCCTTCGTCCGCCATCATCTTTTCATATTCTTGTTCCATGAAGTCCATGAACTGTGCGTAACATTCGCGTATGAATTTGACAGATTCTACGCGCTCTTGCTTTGTACTCTCTGATGAAAGTGAGAGCTTTTTATAAACCAGATTAGGACAGATAAAACGAGCGCACCAGTCGCGAATGCGGTAGAGCTCAACTGCTTCAACGTCTCTATACTTTTCTTCATCAAGATTCACTGGAACGTCGGTACGAATTTTTCGTTTGGCTTTGGTTGAAAACTTTTTCATTGTCTTCTCCCTTATGTCTTACGATTTTTCACTCATACCCTCGTTGCGACGTCTAAGACGTCCTCGGAAGGATATATTTTCTAATTAAAACCCACCATCTGGTCTACCGTACGGCGATTGTATTATACACTAGATTTCAATTAGTCAAGGCGTCGTGTTCCATTTTCATTAAAAAAATCTGCCACAGCTCTATGCTGATATTGTCAAGATATGGAGGTAACAGTTCGACGAACCTCGACAGCAAGGGGGTAATACTTGAAAAAGTAAACGCTGTCGTTCGCTCAAAAAACTACGTCTAGTAATCTCTCTTTGCCTCGACGCAATAATCTAATCGCTGAAGCAACGTAGCGCAAGTCAATAACCATGGCTCCTACCCAAAAGAATATATTTAAAAATATCCTCCTTCCAAAATCGTCAAGCAAGTCTCCTAATCAACTCCTGCAAATCCTCGTGACGAACCACCGCAAGCCATTCCCCCGATTACTCCTATGACAAACGACCGGAATCTTCTCCCCGGCGTCTCGTTTCGCCTGTTCCATAGTCTTATAAATTTCGAACCTCTCGACCCGCTTGCATTCAATATGAACGACGTCGAGCGAGGTAATAACGTCGGGCGAATCAGGCGAGCCCGGAACTACTGACCCCGCCGCGCCTCACACCGAAGACCTCAGTGAGTTTCTTCGCAAGCTCTCGTTCGCCAGCGGCGCCTTTTACACGTGAATATATGGACATAACTCCTCCTTTCAATGGTTGCAGTTGGTTGCAGACAGCATTATACGTCTAATCGAAGAATCCTAATCGAGTAGAGGGAGATTTCCTCCCCCCTCACGCCGCCGTACGTGCCGTTCGGCATACGGCGGTTCAACGCAGCTTCTAATCATGACGTTTTGTATAATAGTCAAGGCAACTTACAAGCCCCGCTTTGTTAAGTATGTCCTTGGAGATTGCTCTTACAACGCACGTTTTCGCGACGATCCATTGATAGCGACTGCCCCAATACGACGTAACTCTTGCAAAGTTTCTTTCGATTCCTAGCTTTTGCAATCGCCATTGACGCTTACGCGGCTTCTTCCATTGCTTCCAGATAACAACTCTGATTCCTGATTCTTGTCCTTAAATGAGCGTCTATTTCAGTCATTGCCGTCTTCATAGAGCTAAGGGCGAAGTAGTTTATCCACCCTCTGGTCGTTTGGTTTATTCGTTTGAATTTATCCCTGACCTTCCCAGGCATATTTCTACAAGTCAGTTCCTTCAGCTTGAGCTTGAGTCGGGCGATTGAATCTCCATGCGGTCTGCATTTCCACTCGTTCGCGCCCCTGTCCTTGTAGAACCCAAAACCGAGGTATTTTAGCTTTTTTAGCTTTGCCGGTCGCGTAATATGGGTTTTGGTCATATTGACTTTTAACCCTAGTTTCCTTTGAATCCCGTCTACTCCGCACGTTCCTTTGTTGGCGCGAACTTTTTCGTAGGCTTCATTGAGATTGCTATTAGAGAGGATCTTTTCCAACAGTTCTGACATTGATCTGTGTGCTTTCTCCTTTCCGCTCTCCTTGACTTAGTTCTAGCGACGCAGTATCTGCTCATGTACGTTTCGCCCTTTCCGTTGTCGGGCATATCACGGAGACATACGTTTGATTACACGGCTACGTTGTTCGGTCCTTCAGCGACTTGCGTAGCCTACTATGACCTCTGCCGACTTCTCATTGCTCGTTGTTACTGCTAAATCGTCAATGAGACCTCACGGGATAAGCTCCAAATCTTTCCCCGGTTACCATCCTGATCCACGCCTCAAGGTTACGATTGCGTTTTGGGACTTTGACGCCTTGTGCCTCCTCATCCGCTTGAAACGCCTTTGTATCAGGTTCCTGTGCGTAGGGCCGCGGATTCGCTATTGCTTCCTCTCTCCCACGTCTCACGACGTGAAACTTACAAGTCGCTATCGGATTCGTCGGCAACTACGGTCCTTGGGACTTTCGCCCAAGATTCGCGTCATGCCCGTCGGACACAAAAAAACGCCGCGACTTCGCAATCGCGGCGTTTTTCGTCATTCGATCCTCATTCGCAGTCCACGTCGCAAACCGACCGTTGCGGACTCAACCCAAAACGTCCCACGCCCGACAACGCTATGCGAAGTCAAGCCCGATCGACGGCGCGCTCAAATCTCGTACCCTTTAGCGCGACCGCAACGCGAATGCGGAAGGATCAAATTATTCAATAGCGACTCAGCTCGTCGGGTGAATCTCGCTAATGGAGCGCCCCAGCTTTCGAGTCGTGGAGGCGGCGACGCGACGCTTCGTCGTTTTGCCCTCTTCGCCTTCGTCGCGAAGAAAGCCCATAATCTTATCGCGCGCCGTTTCGGGATCGTGCGGCGCGCCCATTGTTTCGACCGCGTCGGAAACGCCGAGCAATACGGAGCGTTTAACGCCTTCGCGAATCCATTCGAAAAAGTTGAAATCCATTTCAAACCTCGTTTATTCTAGCGTCTAGCGCGGCTCGCGATTCGTCGCGCACCGGTTCGACGCGTTCATGTCTCGTTACGGCGCGCAGAGTAGCAAAAAAGAAAACGCGCGTCTAGACCACTTTTTCGGAAAAGGTCAAAAAAAAACGCCGCCGCCGGAAAAACCCAGCGGCGACGTCGCTAAAATCGCTATAAACGCTACAACGCGTTAAAAATTCTCCCATGAGGCGACGATCGGATCAAGTTCGTTCCTGTCAACGGCGACCTGGTCGATCGCGATACCTTCCTTTTGGCTCTTCGCCAGGAGCGCGACCGCATACGGCAACGTCGCGCTAATCGGCGCGCGACAGACGAGCGTCGCCTGATAATCGAGCGGCGTCGGCGTCTTATTGAGTACGACAAACGGCGCGTCCGCGTCGCACTCGCGCGGCAGGCCGGCGGCAGGATAGACGGCAAGGGACGTGCCCGCGACGATCAGAAGATTCGCGCCCCACATGGCGCGTTGCGCGCCGGCGAACTCGCGATCGGGCAATCCTTCGCCGAAAAAGACGACGTCGGGCTTGAGAACGCCGCCGCACGCGCATTTCGGCGCGCGCCCGGCGAGCATGTCGTCTTGGAAAGCGTCCCGCTCATATCGCTTGCCGCATCGCATACAACTCGCGAATCGCAACGTGCCGTGAATCTCCCAAACGACCGAAGAGCCCGCCGCGCTATGGAGCGCGTCGATATTCTGCGTTACGACCTCGACGTTCTTATTACAGAGCTTTTCAAGCGCGGCGATCGCTAAATGTCCCGAGTTAGGGCGCGCGGCGATCGTATCGCGATAGAAGGGCGCAAAAAAGGAATAGAAGCGCTCCGGATCTTCGAAGAAGGAATCGATCGCAAAAATCTCGGCCGACGTCGTTTGATAGACGCCGGTCGAGGAGCGGAAATCGGGTATGCCGCTGTCGGTCGAGACGCCGGCGCCGGTCAGAAAGGCGATTCGATTCGCGCTATTCAGTAGCCCGGCGAGCGCGACGACGGCGTCGCGCGGCGCTTCGCCGACGTCGTTACATTCGTAGAGCATCGTTTCGGTTCCTCCTACCTTGTCCTAAGCGCTCGTCGCATTATTGGGTCTATTCGTCGTCCTCTTCGTAATCTTCTTCTTCGACGCCATATTCGCCTTCCTCCTCGTCGTCTTCGCCATGGTACTCGTCGTCTTCGTCGTCGTATTCGTCGTCATATTTGCCGTCAAAGACGTCGGCGGAGTCGCGGATAAAGTCTGCCACGTCGGAGTCGGCGCGTTCCCTAACGCCAAGAAAGCCGTCGACCCCGGCGGCGATTGGCGGCAAGTCGAAGCGTTCGCGTTCGGCGTCAAGTTCGCGACGACGTTGCATATAGCGTCGAATACGCTCGGCGCGACCCTCTTCGTCGAGAATTTCGCGCTGAGAGCGCATATCGAACGCTCCAGCCTCGTTTTCGTCCTCCCAGTAATCGATTTCCTGATTCGTGAGGTTCGAAATGAGCGTGTGCGTTATGACCTTAAAGACGTCGATCTGCGAAACGTCGTCGTCCTCTGAAAGGCGCATGCGATCAGCCGTCTGCCAGTAGATGACGTAGCCCGCGTTCTCCGTCTCGAAAGTGAGCGCCTGCACCGTGCAGGTCATGTCAAGATAGAAGAAATTGATCTCGCGCCCCTTCAGAACGCGATCGGCGACGTACCGCACAATCTCTTCCTCTTCTAGATCGTCGTATTCGATTTTAAGCGCCGCCAGAATCTCGTCGGTCGCCGCGCCCAAATCGACTCCGCGCGGAAAGATCGAGAGCGCCCAGAAGCTCCCTTCAGGACTGTCGACCGAGACGCCGTATCGACCCTTTCCCCACGTTTCCGTCTGAACCGACCAGTTGTTCGGGTAGATGAAACGTACGCCGACGTCGTCGTATTCTTTAAAGTTCCTCGACTGTGCCATTCTCTTCTCTTTTCTCCTTACGTTGCCGTTTGCGCAACGGACGTCCGCGCCCGCCGCCGTCTTTCCATAATCGGCGCTCTATACGCTCCCAATTGAGTCAAAAGCTTCAGTTCTTAAGTTCTCGACGATTCCTGCGCGCCGGCTCGCTAATTCTCACGCAGAACGTCTTCGACCAGCCGATTCTTACCGACGATCTCGGCGATCAGTTCAGGCGTTACCGGCGAAATAACGCCGTTCTCAGTTACGATTCCGGTAATGAGTTCGCTCGGGGTAACGTCGAACGCGGGATTGTAAATCTTAACGTCGTCGGGCGCCGTCTTGTAGCTTTTCACGGTCTCGATCGTCGGAGTATCGGAGCCAGGGAGTCGGTAGAAGCCATGTCGAATCTCTTCTGACGCGCGCTCCTCGATTGGAATGCCGTCGCCGTTTTCGAGATTCAAATCGAAGGTCGAACGCGGCGCGACGACGTAAAATGGGACGCCGTGCGCGCGGCAGTTGACGGCGACGGAATAGGTGCCGATCTTATTCGCTACGTCGCCGTTCGCCGCAATGCGGTCCGCGCCGACAAAAGCGGCGTCAATTTGGCCCTTGCGCATAATAGACGCCGCCATATTGTCGCAGATCACGGTAACGTCGACGTCGTTCTCGGCAAGTTCCCAAGCGGTGAGACGCGACCCTTGAAAAAGCGGACGCGTCTCGTCCGCGAAGACGTGAATCCGTTTTTTTTCTTCTTCCTGAGCCCAGTAGAAGACGGCGAGCGCCGTGCCGTATCCGCCGGTCGCGAGCGCGCCCGCGTTGCAGTGCGTGAGATACGTTCCGCCGTCGCGCACGAGCGCCGCGCCGTATCGTCCCATGCGCCGACACATTTCAAAGTCTTCCTCGTGAATCGCGCGCGCCTCCGCAAGCAACGCGTTCGCAATCTCAACGACGCTCTTAACGCCGCGCAACGAACGCGCGAGCGCCGTCATGCGATCGAGCGCCCAAAAGAGATTGACCGCCGTCGGCCTACTCGCCGCAAGCGCCGCCGCAGCTTCGTCCAGACGCGCGAAGAACGCCTCTTCGCTGGGGATAACGACGGCGTCCTCGTCGACGCCAAAGGTCTGCTGAAGCGCTACGCAAAGTCCGTACGCCGCCGCTATGCCAATCGCCGGCGCCCCGCGAACCCGCAATTTCTTAATCGACTCCACAACGTCTTCGAGACGCTCGCAACGGAAATCCTCTCTCTTCCAGGGGAGCTCCGTCTGATCGAGGAGCACAAGGGTCGCGTCTAGGAATTCTCCAAGACCGTATCGCTCAAACCTATACGCGCTACGAACGTCCCATTTTACCGGCATAATTCTCGCGCAAAGATACGGGCGCTTATCTGTCATAGTTCCTCCGTTAAGTTTCCATGCGTCAACCCGCCACGCGTCGCGCCAAACGTTCCGCTTGCGCGAACGCAACTCCTAATAGCATACTCCAACGCGCGTCCTCGTCAAGCAGAAAGCGGTTGAAATTCGCGCGCGTCGAAAAATATGGACGCGACTCGTCAAAAGCGCTTGGTTTTTTCCAGCGCATAGGTTAAAATGGAGGGGCGCGTCATTAACGTCGACGCGTCTTGATAACGAACGAGCATTTATGGAGCGCAATATGGCGATTCGAGTTATTTGTCCAGGGTGTATGACGTCCTTCGAAGTCGACGATAAGTTCGCCGGCAAAAAGGGGCCGTGTCCAAAGTGCGGACACATCATTGAAATTCCCAAGGAACAGGTCGTCGTCCACGCGCCGGACGACTACACAAAGGGCGGTAAAAAACAAAAGATTCTCGGGCACGACGCGCGTCCCATTGAGCGCAAGCTCTTGAGAATAACCGGTAAGCAGGCGGCGCTCGGATGCGTCGTTCTAATCGCCGCGTTTGCGTTGGCGTACCTCGTCGGACTCGCGCACAGCGGAATCCTTTCGGCGATCCTCGGACTACTGGGCGCGGCGCTCATTGCGTTCCCAATTGCGGAATTCGGATACATGATGATTCGCGACGAAAACGATCTAGAAATGTTCCTCGGCGCGGAGCGTCATAAGCGTTCGCTCTTCGCCGCGCTCGTCTTTGTCGCTTCGTGGATCGCATTTGAAATCTTCCTCTATTTCCTCGGCGGCACGGGACCCCTCGCATGCTTGTTCCTCATTCCGGTTGGAGTCGTCGGCGCCTTCGGCGCGCTCATCTTCTTCGACTGCAATTTCGGACGCGCCTTGCTCGTCTATCTCATCTTTGCGTTCGTCGCCATTATCGGACGCGGTCTCATCATTACCGATCATTGGACTCCAAACGGCTGGATTTGGCAGGAAAAACAACAATCCCTCGTGAAAAACGACAAGCCCGCTGAAAAGAGCCCGCCGACTGCGGAAACGCCCGCCAAGCCCGAAACGTCGCCCAGCGCCGCGCCCAAGCCGCAGCAGGACAAGCCCGCTATCACGCGAGAAGCCCCGAAAGTCGATCCAACGAAACGCCGACGTTAACGTCGCAATATTTGACTCCGCGTCCTTTTGGAGGAACACATGAACTACAGAACTCTTGCCATTCTCCTTGCGTTCATTATTGCCCCGTTCGTTAACGCGTCGGAACCTTCTTCCTCCGCGCTCGACGATTGGGCGCCCCGGCTCGTCGACGACGACCTCATGCCGTCCGACGCGTTCGTCGACGGAACCGCGAAGTGGTTGCAACGCGCGTTCGCGGGGGAACAGTCGGCCGCGACGCCCTCCGTCGGAGTCCGCATTCTCGTCGAACGGCAGGATTACAGCCGTCTGCGTTTTAACGAGACTTGCATTGCCGAACGATTTGAATTTCCCAACGGAGTCGTTTACGCGAAGGGACTCGGAACGCACGCGAATAGTCGCTTGCGAGTCGTCTTTCCGGAACCGATCGCGCGTTTTGACGCGTACGTCGGGCTAACGAAGGCGCAGACGAACGGCTCCGTGCGTTTCGCCGTCGCCGACGCGAGCGAGAAGAAACTCTACGAATCGGACGTCGTTCGCGGCGGCGAGGACGCGCGCAAGGTCGCGCTTGAATTCGATCCGCCGATTAGCGAACTCCTACTCCTCGCCGACACGACGGAAGACGGACCTTCCTGCGATCAAGGGAACTGGCTCGAACCGGTCGCGTCGACCGCGCAAGGGCGCCGGTACGATCTCGTCGACGACGCCGTCGTATCGCGTTTGCCCGACGAGGTTCCTTTCTCCTTCCTCTACGGCGGCAAATCGTCGCGTGAATTCCTAAAAGACTGGCAGTTCCGCAAAGAGCGACTCGACGACTACGTCGACGCCTACTCCTGGACCGATCCCGATACGCAAATGGTCGTAACGGCGACGGTTCGTCGCTTTCCCAAATTCGCCGCCGCCGACTGGGTTCTTACCTTTACGAATCGTTCCGACAAGGACTCCGCGCTCATAGAAGACGTGCGCGCGCTTGATCTCAACGCGCAATACGGGTTCGAAAATAAGCCGCTCACCATTCACACGCTGACCGGCGACTCTTGCGACGAGCGATCCTGGTTGCCGACCGTCGAGTACGTCAAGCCGGGCGCGTCGCGTCTTTTCGCGCCGACCGGCGGACGATCCTCCAACGGCGCGTTCCCGTTCTGGAACGTCGTTTCACGAGAATACGGCGACTCGGAACCAACGGAAGGACTCTTCGTCGCGCTCGGGTGGACGGGTCAGTGGAACGCGCGCTTTGAGAACGTGAACCAGAGCCTATCGACGGTGAAAATCCAGGCGGGCATGGAAAAAATCGCGACGATTCTCCATCCCGGCGAAACGATCCGTTCGCCGCGCGCGCTCATTATGCCGTGGCGCTCCGACAGACTCGCGTCGCAAGCGCTTTTCCGCCGGTTGCTCATGTTCCATTATGCTCCGCATATCGACGGCAAGCCGGTCAAACTCGAGATCATCTCGCAATGCTTCGACCGCTACTATCGTAAACGCGCCGGATGGGAGAAGGCGGCGTCGCAAATTGAGTCCGCGCGACTCCTCAAGAAACTCGGCGGCACGACTTACTGGTTCGACGCCGCATGGTTCCCGCTAGGATTCCCGAACGGGGTCGGCAACTGGCGCTCCGATCCTGAAAATTTCCCCAACGGGGTCGAGGAATTGGGGAACGCGCTCAAAGAGCTCGGGCTTAAGTTCGTCCTATGGTTCGAGCCGGAACGGGTAGCGCCGGGCTCCGATATCGCGAAGAACCTCCCCGACTACGTCTTTGGCGGCGAACAGGGCGGTCTCTATAAGCTCAACGATCCTGAAGCGCGCGCGTATCTCACCGATCTACTCCTCAAACGCATTAAAGAATTCCGAGTCGACGTCTACCGTAACGACTTCAATCTCGATCCCCTTCCCTACTGGCGCGACGCCGACGAGCCGAATCGCGTCGGCATGACGGAAATTCGCTATGTCGAGGGGCATTACGAGATGTGGAACCGGTTCATTAAGGAGAATCCAGGACTCTGGATCGACGACTGCGCCTCCGGCGGCCGCCGCATCGATTTGGAAACGATCAGTATTTCCGTACCGCTCTGGCGTTCCGACACGTGCTGCTGGCCCGGTCATCCGGAATGGGATCAAAACCAAACCATTGGACTCGCGCAGTATCTGCCCCTCTTCTCTTGTAGCTCTTGGGATCCAAGTCCCTATACCTTCCGAAGCGCGGCTAATCCCGGCGCCATCATGCAGTACAATTTCCTCGACTCCGATTTCGACGAAGAATTGACGCGAGCTTCGATCGAGGAAGCAAAACGCTACCAGAAATTCTGGTACGGCGACTTCTACCCGCTGACCGACGCCTCGCAGGGCAAAAAAGGCGTCGCCGCATGGCAGCTGCACCGGCCCGATCTTGACGCGGGACTCGTCTACGTCTTCCGTCGTCCGGAATCCCCGATCGCCGCAATTGAACTCGATCTGCGCGCTATTGACTCAAACGCGACGTATCGCGTCGTCGTCAAGCCGGACTACGTCGCGCCTCCGCAAGCGCAGGAGCTACCGGGCGCCCAATTGGCGACGCTTCTCGTTGCGTTAGCAAAGAAGGGCGCGGCGACCGTCGTCGAGTATTCTCGAATCAAGTGATTGACCTTCTTTTTCAGGAATAGTAAAAGCGCGCTATGCGGAAACTCGCATAGCGCGCTCTTAATTATTTCAGGTCGAGTCGTCGATCAAACGAACTTGAGAAGCGCGTAGCGTTTCTTACCGCTGCGCAGAACGACGACCGTTTCGCTAGCCAGGTCGGCGGCGCTGATAATGTGCGCGACGTCCGTTACCTGACGATTGTTCACGTACGCGCCTCCCTGCTGAACGGCGCGGCGCGCGTCGCTCTTCGTCTTCGCCAGTCCGGTGAGAACGAACGCGTCGAGGAGCGTAATCTCGCCGTGCGAAAGTTGCTCCTGCGTGCATTCCTTACTAGGAACGTCCGCGAAGATCGACGCGAGTTCTTTATCGGACGCCTTGCTAATTTCCGCGCCGAAGAAGATTTCGGTCGCCTTCTGAGCCGCGCGAATTCCCTCTTCGCCGTGCGCAAGCGTCGTCAGTTCCGTCGCCACTTGCTTCTGCAGAATGCGTTTGCCCAAATTCGCGCGGTGCTCTTCAATGAGCGCCGTCGCTTCTTCCTGATTGAGATCGGTAAAGAATTTGAACGCGTTTTCAATATCGGCGTCGTCGACGTTGATCCAATACTGATAGAACTGATAGGGGCTCGTCTTTTCCGCGTCCAACCACAGAGCGCCCGACGTCGATTTCCCCATCTTCTGACCGTCGCTCTTGAGGAGAAGTTTACTCGTCAGACCGTAGAGCTGAACGCCGTCGCACATGCGGCGCGCAAGGTCGATGCCCGCCGTAATATTGCCCCATTGGTCGCTGCCGCCGATCTGAACTTCGCAGTTGTACTCTTTATAGAGATGGACAAAGTCGAAGGATTGGAGAAGCATGTAGCTGAATTCCGTATAGCTCAGACCGTTCTCCGCGTCCAAACGACTCTTCACGGAATCCTTCGAGAGCATAACGTTAATCTGGAAAAGCTTGCCGATATCGCGCAGAAAATCGAGATACGTCCAGTCTTTCGTCCAGTCGTAGTTATTCACAAGACGCGCGGAGTTGTCGACCCCGTCGAAGTCAATAAAACGCGACAACTGCTTCTTAATGCACTCAACGTTGTGCGCGATCTGCTCGACCGTGAGAAGATTGCGCTCTGAACTGCGACCGCTCGGATCGCCGATCATACCCGTCGCGCCCCCCACCAAGGCGAGCGGCTTGTGCCCGGCGCGCTGGAAACGACGAAGGTTCATTATCGCGACAAGGTGCCCGACGTGCAGAGAGTCCGCCGTCGGATCGAAGCCGTTGTACACGACGCGCGGAGTCGAGAGGAATTCCGCGATGTGTTCGTCGGTCGTTTGGTTAAGGAGTCCGCGCCAAGTCATCTCTTGAACGACGTCAAATTTTACGCTCATCTGTTCGCCTTCTCTATATGGTTCGAGGATGTGGAGAGCGCGCCGCATCGCCAACGCAATCGGCGCGAATTAGTCGGTTCATTATACAGCGCGACCGGCGTTTGTAAATAGGAAGCTGGTTCGCGACAGGCTAGAAAATCGACGCCCATTGGCGCGCCTATTGCTTATAGAAAAACGACGACAATCAACGCGGTCCCCCTTTGCAAATTCACCGAATCGCGTATTACTAAAGTAGCGGCGCCGAAACGCTCAAAGACGGCGCGCTAACGCAGAGAATCGATTGACAATAGGTGCAAGATGGCTTGGCAATATTCCGAAAAGACGAAACAACTCTTCATGGACGCCGTTCAAGGCAAGTCCGGCGCGCACGTCGGCGAAATTGAGAATCCCGACGGCGTCGGCGAGCATGGTTCCGTAGCCTGCGGCGACGCGCTAAAATTCATGTTTCGCGTGCAGAAAGACGATTCCGATCCTTTAAAGGACAAGATCGTCGAAGCGAAGTTCCTCACCTTCGGATGCACCTCCGCTATCGCGGCCTCCGAAGCGCTCTGCCGCATTATTGAAGAAAAAGCGCTCACTCCGATCGAAGCGCTTAAAATTACCAATCAAGATATCGTCGAGTACCTCGAAGGACTGCCGACGCAAAAGATCCACTGCTCCGTTATGGGCGCCGAAGCGCTCGAGACCGCCGTCTTCGACTGGGCGGCCAAACGCGGCGTCGACATGGAAGCGCTCGGTATCCGCCAACTCAACAACGACGAACACGAAGGGCGACTCATATGCTCGTGCTTCGGAATTACCGAGCCCTATCTAAGACGCAAGATTAAGGAGCTCAATCTCAAAACGGTCGACGAAGTTACCGGCGCGATTAAAGCGGGGGGCGCGTGCGGAACCTGCCGCGGCGAAATTCAGGACGTCATAAACGAAATTTGGTCGACCGCGTCCTGCGCGACGGGAACTTGCGATCTACCGGAAGAAACGAAAAAAGCGATCGAAGGCGTTCTCACCGTCGACGAGCCTAAAAAAGAGGAACCGTCCAAGCGGGAGCGCGCAAGCTCCTTCGTTCCGCTCGCAACGGTCGCGCAAAAGGCGGACGGAACCTACGAAAACCGACCCGCGCTCGCGCCCGAAGAAACTCCCGACGCCGCGCTCCTCGCGAAGTCGCGCGCGGAATACGCCGACGCGTCTCCGTATAAACGCGCAAAACTCATCGAGAAGGTTCTTGAAGAGGTCGCGCGGCCGATCATGCAACGAGACGGCGGCGATCTCGAAATCGTCGACGTCAAGGACAATCTCGTCTACGTCTCGCTCGTCGGCGCATGCGAAGACTGCGACAGCGCGACCCTTACCCTTGAAATGCTCGTCGAAACCGTTCTGCAAGATCGGCTTGATCCGAATATCAAAGTCGTCCAAATCTAAAGCGTCGGGTCGCCTTCTTCACAAATCAACGCCGATCGCGCGACGTCGCGCGGTCGGCGTTTTTCATTCGCTAAGCGGCATGCGAAACGAAAACTATTTCGCAAGCTTGCCGATTCGATCGAGGTAGCCGGTTAGGTCGTCGATATCGAAATCGTTCAAGACGCCGTGAATCGTATTCGTGAGCGGAATCGGTCCGTATTCGCGACCGAGCTGTTCCATCCAGGTCGGAAGCTCGCCTTCGAGCTTAACGCTTTCAAAAGCGTCCGGCGACGCGATCGTCGCAATGAGCGCGATCGTGCCGGCGTAACCTTCGGCGACGAGACGAATCTTCTTAACGCCGTGTTGCGCGCGATAGAAATTCGCGATCGCAAAGAGATCGTCGGCGCGCATGCCGACGTACGTCTTACCGAGCAAGTACGCCAGGCAGTTGTCGGATCCGTCGGTTCCAAAGTGATTGTACGCGTAATAATTGCGACCGATCGCCTGCGCGTCGCCGTACCCGCGCAACTCGACCGCCGCAATCTTCGCGCCGTTCGCGTTCGCAAACGCCGCTTGCGTCGATTCCGTATTGCGACCCGCGTCGCTAAT
>CADCOO010000186.1 GCA_902803085.1 uncultured Planctomycetota bacterium | reverse complement strand
GCGATCTGCGTAGATCGTTCCTTCGTATCGGACGTTCTCTTTCAGGAAATCGAGCGGAACGCTAAAATGTCGCGTCTCCGAATTCGTTATCCCCGAAACGTACCACGTCTTATCGGAACGGCGCGCCATAACGATCGACTCGCCGACCTTGCCCTGCAACGCGATCGTATCGTCCCACGCGCTCGGCAGCCCTCTCAAGTACTCGAGACCCGGCTGGTTCGCGTAGACCTCCGGCAGATCGCAAAGACAGCGGAGCGGCGAGTCGAGAATCATGCATAGCGCAAGCTCGTGCGCGCGCGTGCCGACGACCATTGCGCTCGCGTCCGCGCCCTCTTGCGATTTCAGATTCTTGTACGTTTCCAAATGCGCGTTCCGAAATCCGCCCGGCGTGTAGTCGCACGGCCCGACTAGTCCTCGCGTATACGGGAGCGTCGCGACTAGCTCCATCGACAGCGGCGCGTTTCGGAAATACTCGTTGCCGCGCACGCCCTCGCGCGTAATCTGATTTGGATACGTCCGTTCGAGTCCGGTCGGAACGTACATTCCGTGGAAATTCACGAGAAGTTTTAGCTCCGCCGCGACTCGAACCGTTTCCGTGAGCGCCGCGACCATCTCCTGACTATGACTGTTCATGTGGTCGATCTTAACGCCTTTGATTCCGTACGACGCAAGTTCCGTGAGAACCTCGCGCGGCGCGCCCAAACGAATAAGGTGCGGCCAGTCGATCCACATGATCAGGCCGACGCCCTTCGATTCCCCGTACGCAACGCACTCCTTAAGGTCGACCTTATCGACTATTTGCAAGCCCTTCGACCAATCCCATTCGTCGAGCTTCGTCTTGCCTGGCGCTTTGTACCATCCGGCGTCGATCAGCGTATACTCCCAACCCATCGACGCGGTGAAATCGATAAACTCCTTAATGCGGCGCGTTGAGATCTCGCGACTTCCCTTCGGCGCCCACCAGTCCCAGGAGGAATTGCCCGGCTTGACCCAACTGAAATCGCCTGAACTTTCGCGCGCCGTATTCTGAACGATATCCGCGTGGTTGATCAGTTCCACTTCGTCCCGACCGAGAATGATAACGCGCCAGGGCGAACTGGAGGGCGCGCTCCGTACGACCGCGCAACGTCCGTCGTCGCGCGGCGTTAGACGAACCGCGACCGTATTCGATTTCTTCTCCGAACCGCTAAAATTAATCCCCGACCAGTCGACGAGATCCGACTCCGTCAACGCCGCGACGAATCCGTCCCCAAAGACGAGAACCGGCGTTAGTAGAAACGAGTCGCTTTTAACGTCCGACAGTCGCGCGCGTTTGTAATCCCCTTCCTGGTTCGTATTGTAATCCGACATGAACGCCGCTTGAATCGCGTAATCCTGCTCGAAAGAAAACTCCGTTTCCTCTGATTCTACGTAGAAATTACCGTCCTCCGCGACGAACGACGACCCTTCGGGCACGACGTACCGGAAAGCGATCCCGTCGTCGTATACGCGAAAGACAATCGTTAAACGCCGCCCCGCGTTCGACTCCGACGTCAAATCGAGCGAAAGCTCGTTGTAACCGCTTGCGAGATACGACTTCCGCCCGCAAAGAGACGCGCGCGTTTGGAAATGACGATTTAAAGCGGCTCCGGAAACGCGCGCGTCGTCGAACGTTTCGGCGTTCAGAAACTTCAAGCCGAGCGCCGACTCGGTCAAGACGATATGATTGTCGTACGTTACGCTGTAGCAAACGCGTCCAGATTCGAACAACGCCCTCAAGACAACTCGACCGTTCGGCGACGACGCGCTAAGCGCGCCGCCGAACGCAACGCTCGAAACCAGGAAGAACAAGAGAAACGTAACGACTCGCGTTGCGCGCGACAAATGGGGATGATTCAACATAATTTCCTCAATAACGACTTCCACCGGTCGCGGGTCTCTGACCGCAGCGTTGCCAAGGACGAGAAGGATGAAAAAACGTCGACGCTCCTAACGAGAAGGTCGACGTTCACAAATGCGCTAAACGCGTAACGGCGACGCGTTAGTCGGCAAGGTCGGCGATCGGGTCGGTCGCGACCGTTATGCCGAACCGATCCTTCATAATCGCCGTGAGTTCCGGCGACCAACATGCGGGCGCGTACGGACCGACGACGACTTTGCGCCCCTGCGAGGCGAGCGCCAGCGCGAACGCCATCGACGCTTCGCCCCAAAGCGAGACAAAGAAGGAGGTCGGCGACGTCGCCGCCGTGCGATCGAGCTCTGCGTCGAGTTCCGAAGCGAATCGAAGCGCCGCGTTCGCGTCGCGTTCGCGACCGACGTCAATAACTTTAGGAACGTTGTAGCTCGTCTGGCTCGTCTGACCAATCGTAAAGCGGAATTTAACGTCCCCGCAAGTCAGCGCCACGCTCGTATCCGGTAGCGCGGCAAAGAGGCGTTCAAAGTAGTCCGGGGCGTCCGACGCGAAATCTTGACCGCAAATCGCGATTACGCGCTTCAGTTGACCCGTTCGGAACGCGCGCGCCGCGCGATCGACCATAACCTCTACCTGACCGCCGCCGAATCCGACCGAAACCTTATCGCCCGACTTAACGCTTAGAAAACCCGAAGACTCCGTCGCCGCGCGCGCGACGTTGGTCATATTATAGCCTCCGTCCGCGTCGCGAGGAATTGTTTGAATCGAAGAGAATCGGGTTGGAGTCGTCGTAAAGACGTAGGGCGCGTAGGAATCGTCCGGTTCCTCGACCGGCGACGACGCTAAAACGGTCGAGCCGGGAAACGCGCCAAGCTCGTCCTGCTGATTGCGCCACGAACCCCCGTAATGACCGACCAGGCGACGATGCGACGCAAAACACGGATACGCGAACGCCGCGATCGCTTCGCCGCGCGTCCACACGTCGATCTGACTGTATTCCGCCTGTTTCAGCAGCGCCGAAAGCGCTTCGAAATCGTCTCCGGAAAAGACCACGCACGCGCCCTTCTTGCGCGTCGTTGAAACGCTGTTCGGCGTCGGAGAACCGTACTGCGACGTCGTCGCGCGCTCGAAAATTTCAAGGGACTGCGCCGCTATCTTGCCGACCTGCATTGCGGTCGTGCAGAGCGTTTCTTCCGGCAACGCGTCGTCCGACAACGCGGCGAGCGCGTCTACGACTCCGTCGAGAACCCCGCGATATTCGTCGCGCCACGCTTGCGCGTCCGCTTCGATCGCCGCGGCGCGTTCCAAGTATTCAGGACGCTTCTCTTTTCGTTCGCGCGGCTTGAGACTCTGCAAACTCGAACGAACGCCTTCCGCTCGATACTGCATCTCATCCCACGCCTTCTTCGAGGGCGCCGCCGCGCGCAACGTCGTCGTCGCTACGCCGACCAAGCCTGCGACAATAGTCTCGTGCAGACCGAATCGCGTCGCGCCCCACGTCGCCAGACGCGTTTCCGGCAGGTAGTTCGCACCCTGCGCGATTAGATCCTGGATTAGCTGCGCGTCCGGCTCTTCCATTGCGGCGACGCCGTCGCGAACCTGCGTCTCTAACTCGGCGAGCGCGTCTTGCGTCGTCTCCGTCGTGAGGAATTCGACGAGCTGCAGAATGTAGTCGCCCTTCAGAATCAACTTCGCAAGGGACGCGCAATCCATACAAGCGTTTTCAGAAGACGCCTCCAGCGCGTTGAGGATAAAGTCGTCGACCAATTCGCTACGATTGCCGCGCTCGCGCGCTACGACCGCGTTGCGCGCGATCAGTTTGCACCAACGTAACAACTGGTATCTAAGACTCGACGTCTGAGGCTCGCCTACCCGTATGGCGCCAAACGCAGGTTCCGTACGATTCTCTATCATTGTGCGTTACGTTCTTTCTCTTACCGGTCGCGTCGTCGAAATTTCGACGTCGCGCGACCTCTACAATAAATACTAGGGACGGTCAAACGTCTCCGCCGCTACTTGCGTCGGATCGGCAAACCGTCCCTCTCAATCTTTGCGCCGCGCCAGCGCTATGCTCGCCGCGTCGACGTTCTGGACGTGAACGCGCATTACGTCCGCGCGTTCACAACGCTGTCGGGCTCATTATAACACTTGTAACGAAAAAAGCAAATCCGTTTTGACCAAAAGAGGGAAAAAAAGGAGCTCTTTTCTGAAAAAAGCATAACGTTCCGCCAATTGTTACTTGTTGTACTTTGTCTATACTGCCTATCTTTTCGGCTTGAACGTCCGCCATGTTTTAAACGATCGGCATAATTGCGACAAGTTGCGTAACGCATTCCTTACAGATCGTGTTCATCGAAACGAGCCGATTGGTCGATCAGCGAAATCTCACTGAAGAAAGGCGGCGAACGCGGGTGAAAACTGCGTCAAAAAATGGACGCGCCCCGCCTTGTATTCGACGACGACTTCGATATAATGTCACAGAATATAGTGCGCGCGCGCGAAACTTAGAGACGACTCGTTGGTCGCGGCGCGCGTTTTTAACCCGACGAAACGCTTCGGCGTCGCGCTGTTCGGGACCAATTAGCGCAGTAAGTTTTGGGGGATTATTCCCGTTACTTTTGGTTTTATTTGTTGAGGAGACATACTGTGAGCGATGAAAAACGCTTTGTAATGTGCGACGGTAATGAAGCCGCCGCGATGATCGCGCATCTTTGCAACGAAGTCATGGCTATTTACCCCATTACTCCGTCCTCCACGATGGGCGAGCTCACCGACGACTGGGCGGCGAAGGGTAAAAAGAACCTCTTCGGCACGATCCCTCAGATCATTGAAATGCAAAGCGAAGCCGGCGCGGCGGGCGCCGTTCACGGCTCTTTGCAAGCGGGCGCGCTGACCTGCACCTTCACCGCTTCGCAGGGTCTGCTCCTCATGATCCCGAATATGTTCAAGATCGCCGGCGAACAGACGCCGACCGTCTTCCACGTTACCGCGCGTTGCGTCGCGAGCCACGCGCTCTCCATCTTCGGCGATCACTCCGACGTCATGTCGACCCGATCCTGCGGTTGGGCTATGCTCGCCGCCGGTTCCGTTCAAGAGACGCACGACCTCGCGCTCATTTCCTACGCCGCGACCCACAAGAGCCGCGTTCCCTTCCTGCACTTCTTCGACGGTTTCCGCACTTCGCACGAAGTCAACAAGCTTGAGAAGCTTCCCGAGTCGATCGTTCGCGAAATGCTCGATCTCGATCTCGTTAAGCAATTCCGCGACCGCGCCCTCAATCCGGCGAAACCGGTTATCCGCGGAACCGCGCAGAATCCCGACGTCTTCTTCCAGGCGCGCGAAGCATGCAATCCCACCTACAACGCCGTTCCCGCGATCGTTCAAGCGGAAATGGACAAGTTCGCCAAGCTGACCGGTCGTAGCTATCATCTCTTCGACTACGTCGGCGACCCGAACGCCGAGAACGTTATCGTCATTATGGCAAGCGGCGCCGGCATCGTGGAAGAATATCTCGACTACGTCGGTCACGATAAGAACGTCGGTATGGTCAACGTTCGACTCTACCGTCCTTTCGACGCGACCGCGCTCCTCGCCGCGCTGCCGAAGACCGTCAAGCGCATCGCCGTGCTCGATCGCACCAAGGAACCCGGCGCGCTCGGCGAACCTCTTTTCCTCGACGTCGTTACCGCGATCAACCAGAATTGGAAGGGCGAAGCGCCTAAGATCTACGGCGGTCGCTATGGACTCGCCTCCAAAGACTTCACTCCCGCTATGGTAAAGGGCGTTTTCGACGCGCTCGCCAACGGCGCGCTCAAGCAAGGTTTCACGGTCGGCATTAACGACGACCTCACGAACCTGAGCGTCGCCTACGACGCCGCCTTCTCCACCGAAAAAGACGACGTTCGTCGTTGCATCTTCTATGGTCTCGGCAGCGACGGCACCGTCGGCGCCAATAAGGAAACGACGAAGATCGTCGGCGAGTACACGCCGAACTATAGCCAAGGCTACTTCGTTTACGACTCCAAGAAGGCCGGCGCGGTTACGGTTTCTCACCTGCGCTTCTCGCCGCGTCCGATTAAGGGCTCCTATCTGATCTACTCCGCGAATTTCGTCGCGTGCCACCAGTTTGTCTTTACGAAGAAGGTCGATATGCTCTCGACGATCGTCGAAGGCGGAACCTTCCTCCTCAACTCTCCCTACAGCGCCGACGAAGTTTGGGATCACCTCCCGATCGAGCTCCAGGAAGAAATCAT
>CADCOO010000185.1 GCA_902803085.1 uncultured Planctomycetota bacterium | reverse complement strand
TCAATACGGAAGGTTCCAGCCGCGACGTCCAGGTGACCAAGATCGAAGGAAACGTAGTCTGTTTCAATGTTAATTTCGCCGTTTTCAGTCGTCGTGATCTTTTCCGTTCCGTTCGCGACGAGCACAAGGTCGCCGGCGCCGCGTTTTTTGAGACCGACGCTAGAGTCGACGCTGACGCCGTTCTCGACGATAAGCGACTGTTCCGCGCCTACGTCCACCACGGCATAGTCTTGATCTTGGACGTTATTGTGAGACCACGTCGTGAGTCTTCCCATCTTGATTTCGCCCGATTGGGGGAGACCGTCGAATCCCACTGCGCGCGCGGGGAGTTTTAGCGTCGCCCCGTCGTAAAGACTTACCGTGGCGTACGCCTTGTCTTTGTTGATTTCTGAGTACGCTCCCAATGGATTCGCGACCCCGTTTGCTATTTCAACGACGTTGCCGGAAAGAACGTACGTCGTGCCCGTCCACGTGGGACTATTGCCATAGAATTTCCACGGCGTCTCGCTCATTGTTTCGCCGTCTCCGAGTTTCAGGACGGCTCCCGCCTCACGCGAGATAAAGACGGGCTTCAAATCCTGACCGTTTTTGAGCGTGAGCGCGTAGGGACCCGTAAAAACGACGGAACTAATCGTCTGATTGTCAATTGATTCCAGTTCCGTCGTCTTACCGATGGTCAACTGAGATTTTGACTGCGCATATAGACTACTGCTAAAGAGCGTTTGCGCGCATGCTCCCGCGAGCAACGCGACGAGATAGAGAGCGCGTCGGGCGCGAGCTTGTTGATCGGCGCAACGGCGCGCTATTTGGGGTCGACGTTCGTTTCTATTAGCTATTTTCGTTGTATGCATGACGCTTAATCCTTTGTCCTAACGCGCGTCCTTCGCGCGTCGCGTCTCGTACCTTCCTCGTTCCTACGAAGAAGCTTGACTAGCGCGCGCCATCCTTGCGCGCCGCGATCGAGCGGCACACGCGCTTCCTGCGCGAAAGTCGCTCTCAAAAGTCAAGCGCGTTATTATTCCAATATTTGCCCCTCGAGTAAAGAGCATTTGGCGCGTTTAGCGTCGTTTTTTGCGCTTTTTTTGAAAAAAGACCGGTTTAACGCTCAAGTTAAACGCGCGTTTGGTCGAATAAACGCGGCTCCTGGCATATCCCGAAGCGTAAAAGAGATTTTTTCCTCTTTTTTCCGTTCCCTCGCTATTGAACGCGGCAAATTGACAATATAATTATGGGAGGAACGTAACATTAGCGCGGCGCGGCGACGCGCTCGCAGATAGTTTTAACCGGCGCCTTGGAGGCGCGAGGAGTGTACAACCATGAATTTGACCGATCCGAAATACAAAGACTTCGCGCTTGTCAAAGAGATGCTCGAAACGGCGGACGTCGTCGCCAATTTCGATTTTGACCAAATGAAACCCGTTGCCGAGATGGTTCAGAAGACTGGAAAAGTCTTTCTGACCGGCGAAGGCTCGAGCCGCATCTTTCCCGCGAAGAGCTTTATGTACGGCGTTTTCAAACGCGGACTTGCCCTCGCCGTTGCGACCGAAGGCAGTTTTCAAGCGGCGGAATACGATTTGAGCAACTGGGTCGTTTGCGGCGCGTCGAACAGCGGTCAAACCAAGGAAGTCATTGGGCTCCTCAAGGGTCTGAAGGACGCCGGTCATCAGCGTCTTGTCGGCGTAACGGCGAACGCGGGCACGAAGATCTACGACGTCACGAACGAGACGATTCTCCTTTCGTGCGGTAAGGAAGACGCGGTCGCGGCGACGAAGAGCGTGGTCGAGCAAGGTCTGGTCTATCGCGCGATTCTCTGCAATCTGATTCAATGCTGTTGCGCGGCGAACAAACAGGAAGCGGGCAAGCTCATGAAAGAAATCATGACGACGGAATACGACGCCTCGATAATCGAGAAGCTCGCCGCCGCGCCGACGCTCTACTTTGCCGGTCGCAATAACGGCGTCGCCGAGGAACTCACGCTGAAGACGAACGAAATCACGCGCAAGAAGAGCGACTACCTGGAGGGCACGTACCTTCTTCACGGAGTTGAGGAAGTCATGCGCGCAGGAGAGGCTTGCGTTCTGATCGATCCGTTCCCCAGCGAATGCCAGAAGATTAAGGAACTGATCGAAGGTCGCGCTGGCGTCTACGTCGTCGCGATTTCGACGGAAGACACGATCTTCCCGACGATCAAGCTTCCCAAGCTCGTCGGCTACGAGCCTTTCTTCCAACTCGTCGCCGGCTGGAATTTGCTGGTTCAGACGGGCGTAGCGCTCGGCGTTAATCTCGACAAGCCGGAACGCGCGCGTAAAATCGGCAACGAATTCGTCGGTTAGTCGTTCGACGTCGCGTTCAGCGCGTCGTTCGTAGAATAGAAGACGCGCCCCCTGCGATTCTTTCACCGGGGGCGTTTCTATTAGCGCGTCGCGCTTGGCGTTGTTTGTTGAAAATTGATAGTCCTTGCGAGCGTAATGTCGCGGGACGTTCCGGTCAAAAAATACGCGCGTCGTTTCTTTACGAGTTGCGCGAGAAAGAGAAAGATATAATGAGTTCGTCCGTTTTGTTTGGTCGTCGCGGCGATTCTGGCGTAACGTCGTCCGCGAACCCCGGCGACATTTTCCCCAATTGGCAGGGCGAGAACGAGCGCTGGCTCTTCCTGTCGCCGCACGACGACGATATTATCTGCGGGTGCGGTCTTACGTTTATCGCGGCGTTGCACTGCGGTATTAAAACTTTTGCCGGCGTCGTTACGAACGGTAAGATGGGATATTGCACGCCCGAGGAGCGCAATACGATCGTCGAAGTTCGTCATAACGAATGCGTGAGCTCCTTCGCCGCGCTTGGTCTTCCGTCTGAGAACCTCTACTTTCTGAACCACGACGACGGCTCTTTGAATCGTCAAGCCGGTCGTCGATTCGCGACGGGCGCGCCGGACGAAGGTCCCGCGATCGAGGGCGCCGTCGGCATGCAGAATTCGCTCGTTTGGTTGCTCCGTCAAACGCGTCCGAATCGACTCTTCGTTCCGACGATCACCGATCTGCACCCTGATCATAAGTTCACCAATTCGGAAGCTATGATCAGCATTTTCCACGCGCAAGGTTCCATTTGGCCCGAGCTTGGCGAACCGATTCCCGAGATTCCCGCCATATACGAATACGCGACGTACAGTAATTTCATTACGCCCCCGACGTTGCGCGTGCGCGTTTCCGACGATCTCTTTGAACGCAAAATTTACGGTATTCTGCAATACAAGAGCCAGAAGCAAATTGATCTCACGATCAAGATTCAACGCGAGAACGGCGTTGAAGAATTCCTCCGCGAGGCGGAATTTGACGTCTTCGAGCCGCAACGTTGCAAAAAGCTCTTTGCCGAAGCGGAAAAGAACTAACCGACCGTAACGCGTCTCAACCGACGAATTCACGACTGGGAGAATCCAATGGAACTGGAAAAGAAAGTCTGTTACCTGGGAGACGACGACGCGACGCGCGCCGCCGCCTACCTGTGTGGAATTATGACCAATAAGGGAATCGCCTTCGATCGCGTCAATGCGGGCGCGGCGCCGAGCGACGACTTTAAATCGCGAGCGTATTCGCTCTACGTCATAAGCGACTACTGCGCCTCTTGCTTTAAACCGGGCGATATGGAGCATATTGTCGAGCAAGTTCGTCGCGGCTCGGGACTCCTAATGCTGGGCGGCTGGGAAAGCTACTTCGGACGACTTGGCGAATATCATAATTCGCCCCTCGCCGAAATTTTGCCCGTCGTGATGGCGAACGCCGACGATCGTCGCAATTATTCCTCGCCCGTGATATTGCGTCCGACAGTGGCGGATCATCCAATTCTCTCCAATCTACCGTGGTCAACGGCGCCCGGCGTCGGCGGGTTTAATCGATTCGACGCAAAAGAAGGCGCCACGATTCTTCTCGAAGGCGTTCGCACTCAAACGACCTGGCTTAACGCGGTCGACGAATGGAACGCGCCCCTTAATTCCGACGAGGTCAAAGTCGAGCTCCTTGAGAAAATACCGTTTCTCGTCGTCGATTCCGTCGGCGCAGGGCGCGTCGCCGCGTTTGCGTCCGACGTCGCGCCCCACTGGATCGGGGGGATGGTCGACTGGGGAACGCCCCGTATTTTCCAAGAGCTGCCCGAATGGTTGGGGGACGGTCTCTTCGTTGAAATCGGTTGCGATTACGCGCAATTTTTCGATCAACTTGTTCGTTGGACGGGCGCGCTCTAACGCGTTTCGTTTACGAACGCGCCGGATAAAACGAAATCATTATAAGCATAATTAGGAGGCATATTCATGTTTCAAGGGAACGCGATCGTCGGTCAGAGCGGCGGTCCTACCAGCGTAATTAACTCGAGCCTTTGCGGGGTCGTTCAGGGTTGTTTCGAACTCGGTCAGAAAAGCGCGGACTCTAAAATCGACAAGGTCTTTGGCATGAAGTACGGAGTCGAAGGCTTTATGCAGGATCAGTTGCTCGATTTTGGCGAGATTGCGCCTTCGGTTATCGAAGGACTCAAGACGACTCCTGGCAGCGCGCTCGGCAGTTGCCGTCACAAGGTTCAGGAGGCTGATTTCCCGGTCATTCTCGAACAGCTGAAGAAGTACAATATTCGCTACTACTTCCTCGCTGGCGGGAACGACACGATGGATACGATCTGCCGCGTTGAGAAATACTGCAAGGCGCAAGGTTACGAGCTCCGCGGTCTCGGCGTTCCGAAGACGGTTGACAACGATCTTTTTGCGACGGATCATACGCCTGGGTTTGCGTCTGCTGCTCGTTACGTCGCCATGTCGGTCAAGCAAGCCGGCGTTTTGGCGCGCGATATGAAGAAAGTCGACCAGTACGTCGTCTTCCAGACGATCGGTCGCGACGCCGGTTGGCTGGCGGCTGCGTCCGCGGTTGCGAAGAAAGACGCGGAAGACGCGCCGCACATTATTCTCGTTCCGGAAATTCCGTTCGATTTCGATCGCTTTATTCAGAAGGCTCAGGAGACGCTCGATCGCTTCGGGTTCGTGAGCGTCGTCTGCGGCGAAGGCATTCGCGATAAGAACGGCGTCGTCGTCAGCTCTCTGGACGCGGACGGCAACGAGATTCAGAAGGAGAAGACGCTCGATAAGTTTGGGAACCAAGAACTTGGCGCCATGGCGGGCACGAGCGTCGCGGTCGCGTTGCACAAGATGCTCGGCAAGCATCTGAAACGCGAGTCGGGCGCGCCCTGTCGCGGCGAGTTCCAGGTAACGGAATCGTTGCCGATGTGCGGCGCGGATCGCGCGACGGCGACCGATATTCAAGAGGCGTGGAATTGCGGCCGACGCGCGGTCGAGCTTGCGCTAGCCGGTCAGAGCGGCGTTATGGTAACGATGAAGCGCGTCTCGAACAATCCTTATACGATCGACTACGAGACGGCGCCCCTCGACGCGGTCGCCGTGGAAGCGGCGCCAATGCCGCGCGAGTACGTCGACGCGGAAAATCTCTTCGTGACCGACGCGTGCCTCGAGTATCTCCGTCCGCTCATTGGCGAGTTGCCGGAGTACGTTAAGCTCTTCTAAGACGTTTTGGTATTGCGACGTTTTTCGTCGACTCTTGCAGACGCGGCGCCCGGGAGTTCTCGATTTTTCCCTGGCGTCGCGTCCTTGTCGTTGCTCCCGGTAGGATTTTGAATATGGTAATGCTTACGGTGTTGGCGGTCGCGCTCCTGGCGCTCTTTGCTCCGAAAACGTGCCTCTGGATTGACCCTGCGTGGATAAACTATCTGCTTGGCGTCGTTATGTTCGGCATGGGGCTGTCCCTCAAATTGTCAGATTTTGCGCTTATCGTTAAGCGACCGAAAGACGTTTTAATCGGCTGTTCCGCGCAGTTTATCGTCATGCCGGCGCTTGCATACGCGCTCGGAAAAGCGTTTCATTTGGAACCCGCGTTGCTCGCTGGAGTCGCGCTCGTCGGCGCGTGCCCGGGCGGGACGGCTAGCAATGTTATAACATTCCTCTCGCGCGGCGACCTTGCTCTTTCCGTCGCGATAACGAGCTTGAGCACGGCGCTTGCTCCGATCGCCACTCCGGCGATTACCTACTTGTTGCTACGCGAGACCGTTGCAGTCGACTACTTCGTCATGTTCAAGATTATCGCCGTCGTCGTCGTTTTGCCCGTTGTTCTCGGATTCGTCGCCAATCGCTATTTCGCAACCATAACCGCGAAGATTTCCAAAGTGACGCCCGCGATTTCCGTCGCCGCAATCTGCATTATCATTGCGGCGGTCGTCTCACGCAACGCGGAGGCCGTGCGGACTTCTTCCGCCGTCGTTTTTGTCGTTGTTATTTTGCACAATCTTTTTGGTTATTTCTTTGGGTTTTCCATAGCGCGAATCTTTAAAATGCCCGCGGAGAAAATCAAGGCGCTCACAATTGAAATCGGCATGCAGAATTCGGGCCTGGCCTCCGGACTGGCGACGAGCGTCTTTGAGAACGCGCCCCTCGCGGCGGCGCCGGGCGCGATCTTTTCCGTATGGCATAATATCTCCGGCGCGATTCTTGCAGAAATCTTTAAGCGCTGGAACGCGCCGAGTTCGACCGCCTTGGCTACAAAAAACGACGATTAAAGCGTAGCTCTAATCGTCGTTCAAAGCGTCGTTAGACGTATTGCGTTATAGCCCAGTCTCGCGTTCAATCTCCGAGATTCGATCGAGTCGACGCTGATGGCGACCGCCGTCGAAGGGCGTCGTTAGCCAAACGCGAACGATCGACTCGATCGCGCTGGCGCCTAGAAATTCGCCCGGTAGACATAGCACGTTCGCGTTATTATGACGACGACTCAGTTCCGCCGCGATCTGATTGTAGCAGAGCGCGGCGCGAACCCCGCGAAATTTATTCGCCGAAATGCACATTCCAATACCCGCGCCGCAGATGAGCGCGCCGTAGTCCGCGCGACCGGAAGAAACCGCGTCCGCAACGGCGGCGGCGACGTCGGGATAGTCGACGTTCGACGGCGCGTCCTCAGGAGGCGTCGGTTGCGGCGTTGAATAGACGTAATGGATTGGCGTTATTTTGGCGGACTGTTCTATCGTCGTGCGTTCGCTCGCGTCGAAATCTTCCGAAAGATCGACTCCCTCGATAAGAAACGCGCCCGTAACGCCGTCTTTGGATTCCGCGCCAAGTTCGTCCTGTCCGTAATGATTGCGCAAAAAAACGTCGTCCATTAATTTTTTGGCAATTTTGGCGCCGCGATGATCGCTGCCGATCGCTATCTTCATTTTGGTACCCTTGCGCGAAGGAAACGCGCTTGAACGCTTTTTCGTCGTGCGTCGCGCGTTCCCAGACTCGACGCGACGAGCGCGCAGTCGTAGGCGCGCCAATACAAAAACGCGCTGATTATATCAGTTGTAAAGTCGACGTCAAGGGCGGTTAATCTTGCGAATTCGAGCCCGAATAAGCGTAGCCGCCGTTCGCTTCCACCGTCTGACCGTTGACGTAAGACGCGTTTTCCGAGAGAAGAAAACGCGCGAGCGACGCTATTTCACGAGGTTCTCCCCAACGTTGCGCTAGCGAGTCGACGCGAAGACGCGCGCGAATCGATTCCGGCGCCGAGGCGCCCCAACGCGTCTGAATCCAACCGGGCGCTATCGTATTGACGCGAACCTCGGGCGCGAGTTCCTGCGCAAGCGCGCGCGCGTACGCCGCGATCGCTCCCTTGCACGTCGCGTAGATCGCCGACGTTTCGCCCGTTCGTCCGCGCGCGACCCCGTCCCAGCTGAAAAAGAGTATTCCCCCGTCGCGCGAGTTCGCGCTTCGAGCGCGACGTTCGTCGCGCATAAAGTTTCCTATCCGACGGGCGACGTGGATCGTGGACGCCACGTCGACTTGCCATGCCAACGCGAGTCGCGCGTCGAATTCTAGCGTACGGAGATCCGGCGCCATGAGATCGACGCCGGCGGCAAAAATAAGTTCGTCGAAACGCCGGTTGGCGGGCTCGAAATCTCGTGCGAGCGCGTCGAGCATGGCGTCGGCGAGCGCGCTTGCGTTCGTTGGCGCGGATAGATCGGCGTGGAAAACGCGCAGAAAGGAATAGTCGCCGTTTGACGTCGCCGCCTCGGCAAATTCGGCGAGACGCGAGCGCCCGTTGCGGGCGACTAGGTAGAGCGAAACGTCTTCGCCCCGATAACTTTCAACGAGCGCGCGACCGATCCCTCCCGACGCGCCGAGAATCGCAACGACGCGACAAGGAGACGACGGCGTTCGACCAAACGATAGCGTTTCACAAATCGACATGAAAATTTCCTCGTTGCGCGAGCGTCTAGACGGTGGAAACCGATTCCGGCGTCGCGCTTGTCGTCGCCGTCATTTCCGTGATTTGTCGACGCTTTTCTGCAAAGTCCTTAAAGAGGAAGTAACAGGAAACGGCGCATGCCAGAACGTCGGCGATAGGGAACGCATACCAGCATCCGTTGAGGCCCTTCCCCCAGTGGCGTTCGATGAACCACGTTAGGAAGACCAACAGCGGCAGTAGGAAGATCAGTTGCCTTAGCAGCGTCATCATGAGCGCGAGAATCGGACGACCCTGAGCTTGAAAATACCCGCTTACCAATATATTAATCGCAACGAGCGGAAACGCGAACATAATGGCGCGGATCGCTACGATTCCTAGGGCTTGCTTCTCGAGATAACCCGCTTCCGTTGGCTTGAGGAAAAGATCAACGAACCATTCCGGATGAATAATAACGAAGAGCCAGACGACGCTGCTTACGACGATCGCAATTTTGAGGGCGAGCTTAATCGTCGCCAAAATACGATCGGGGCGTCTGGCGCCCGCATTGTAACCGACAATCGGCTGAACGCCCTGACCAAGACCAAAGAACGGCATAAGAAACATCATAGCGACGGCGACCGTCGTACCCATGATGCCGATCGCAAGATCGTCCCCGCGGAAGGAGTAACCCATCGCTTCGCCATAGAGACGACCGTAATGCCCGAGAAGGTTGTTTTGCGTCGTCTGTAAAATTGCGGAACACGCTTGAGTCGCAAAGGGAACTGCCCCGCAAAGCGCTATGTCGCGCGTTAAGCTCCAATTGAATCGAAAGTATTTCCAGCGCCAACGAAGAATCGTTCGCCCGGAAAAGTAGAGGTAGCAAATCCAACCCGCCGCTACCCCGCACGCAAGAACGTTCGCAAGTCCCGCTCCCCAGATTCCCGTCTTCAGTTTAAAGAGGAAAACGTAGTCGAGAATCCCGTTCACGATCGCCGAAATCAGCATGGAGACCATGGCGATGCGCGGCTTGCCCTCCGCGCGTACGAAATTATTTACGCCGTACGCTATGTGCTGCAGAAGAACGCCCCAGATGACGACCGAAAGATACGATTTCGCGAGCGGCAGAATATTGTCCGTCGCGCCTACGAAAATGAGAATCGGTTCCAGAAAGAGGAGACCGAACAAAATAAAAATCGCCGCCGTTGCGCACGAGAGAAAGAGCGCTTGACCGAGCGCTTCTTCCGCTTTATCGTTATTTCGTTCGCCCAAACGCATTGAAATGAGGATCGTCGCGCCCGTGCCGATCGTCATAGCGACCGCCAAAAAAATAACGATGACGGGAAAAGAGACCGTCAGCGCCGCAACGCCGTCCGTTCCAAAGCGCCGAGCGACGAAGACGCGCGCCACGAGATTGTACGTTGCCGACACGAGGCTCGCTATGATCGCCGGGAGCGAGAATTGTACTATGAGACGCGGGATTGATCGCGTTTCCAAAAATTCAGGATTGTTCATTGGCGACCTTGCGATTAAAGGTAAGGAACGATTGAGCGCGGCGTCGAGTTCGCTTTTCGCGCGTCGCGCCACAATAACCTTATGATTATACCAAGGGCAAGCGCGTTTGAAAAGCCGGGCGTTGCGCGTTGACTTTCTAGCGCGGACCGGGTATAATAAACGAGAGAAGCGCGGCCGCGCATTTTGCGGGCGCGAGTTAGATAATCGAAATACGCGTGCGAAATATGGTTGTAAAGAAGTCGAACGATTCCGAATTGCCTTTGAAGGAAAGACGCGGTAGTAGGAGAAAGCGCGTAGATCGCAACGCTGCCGCCGCGATCGTCCCGACGCTAACGGACGGCGAAACGTTTCTGAGCAACGCGAAGGTTTACGGATCGTTGCATGACGCCTTCTTCCATTATATTCAGAACGTGCGCGAAATTGCGATCGAGAGCGTGAAGCGCTGGTTTCCCGAACTCGTCGATTTAGTAGATTTCGACAAGCTTGAAATTCACACGCAGGATTTTTATGATCGAACGCTTAAGAAACGTGCGGTCGACCTGATTTATACGATACAGCTTCGGGACGGTTCTGGAACTCTTCCGATCGCGCTCATTCTGGAGCACAAGGCGCAGAGCTCGCAATTGGAAAACGCGTCGACGTTGGCGCAGACGTTGGACTATGTCGTTTCATTTTGTCGCGAGGAGATCAAAAAGCGACGCGAGGCGAGTAGGGCGAAAGGCGACGCGCCGATAATGCAGCCAATTGTCGTTGTGATCTATACCGGTCGGGACATGAATCTGAAGGGCTTGAAGTGGCAAGATTCCTTCTATCTTCCCGAGTCCCTGAAGCGCTATCGAGTTGGTTATTCGCCGCTCTTTGTAAATATGACGCGCCTGAGCGTTGACAAAAAACTCAACGCGTCGCCATTTTTCCGGGTAGCGTACGATCTCATGGCGCTTGCGAGTCTCGGGAAGTTGGAGGGCGCAGAGCGTTTTGTTCTGAAACCGTTGAGCGGCGTCGTTTCCTGGGGAGCGAGGGAGCAAAACCTTTTGCTTTCGATGGGATGTTACTTCCTGCGAAGCGCTACGAACGCGAAAATTCCTGTCGATAGGTCGACGATTGAAACGCTTTTTAGATCAACCAATCATGGAGACGAGAGCACGATGAAATCTGTTTGGGCAGAAATTGGCGACGAAGTTGCTAAAAACGAAAAGAAGAAGGGACTGGAAGAGGGGATTGGCATTGGCGTAGAGAAAGGGATTGGCATTGGCGTAGAGAAGGGGATTCGCGACTCGATCGACAACGTAGCGGCGGCGAGGTTCAAGAAACGCTCGCGCAAGCTGAGTAGTGAAATTGGACGCGTTTCCGACGTTGATCAGTTAAATGCAATTCTAGCCTATGCGGCTTCGCAGGCGACGTCGATCAACGACGTTGTGGCGTACGTTGGCGCCTTGCGATGAAATAGACTTGGCGCGCCGAACGAGGGGCTTGTCGAGGTCAGAAAACGCCAGGAAGCCCTGTTTTGACGAGCGAGCGCGGCTTAATTTGTCGACGCGGTAGGGGTCGGCGCGCCGTGCGACCACCGTTCGAAAAAATTTTTTTAAAAACAGGGTTGACGTTGATAAAAGTCATGGTATATTAATCCAGTCGTTCGCACGACCTGTCCTCTTGGGGCTTGACTCCTAGCGGCGCGTTGCGGGCGCAGATATTTGACAATCAGGTAAAGTAAGAATCATATACAGTGTGAGAAACCGTTGGAGACGCTGAGAAGGGTCT
>CADCOO010000184.1 GCA_902803085.1 uncultured Planctomycetota bacterium | reverse complement strand
CGAGTCGGGCGCGCCTCATTTTCTCATGACGCTTCGCGACGCGTCGAGCGAGGGCGTTGGTTTTGAGAAGATTTCCGGAACGATACGTTCTACGACGCTTGACGGCGCGAGCGTAGAAACTCAACTGACCGACGAAACGCTTGCCGAACTCTTTCCAGAACTTGCGTATAGGCGCGTTCCAGTTTGGAATATTTCACAGCTCGCAGGGACGGGCGAATTGAGCGCCGCCGTCTCTGATGAACTAGCGAAGGCATGGCGCGAACGAGCGTCCGAAGTCGCGAAATCGCCGACGGCGTTTCGTGGGCGCGGGGACGTTTCCTATTATTTTTACGCCGACGCCGGTCAGGAGGCACGTTGGAGTCTGCAACAGCGGAAAATAGGCTCCTACCCGCCGAAAGAGGTCGAGGTAACGATTACGTCGCCAACCGGCGAATCGACGCAATTGGAAACGATCGCGCCCGACCTGAAGCCGAAAGAGTACGAGTATACGGCGGCAGAGGCGGGATGGTATCGAATCGACGCCTCTTTTGGCGCAAGCTTTCTTACCCTTTCGGAACGCAATCTTCCGATCTTCACGCTAGCAAGTCCGAGTCTCGACGTCTTTGGAACGACGGGGCGGTTTGAATTCTACGTTCCATCCGGCTCGGGCGATCTGGGGTTGCGCATTGTCGGTAGCGCGACGGAACGCGTTACGGCGACGTTGCGCGATCCGGACGGGCAAGAGGTTGCGACGCTCAAAGACGTTTCCGCGCTTGGTACGTGGTCGACTCCCGTCGACGATAGCGGAACGCCGCAACCTCCTAAGCCCGGGTTCTGGACGTTGGAGCTTCAGCGTCCGACGGTTGGCGTTCTCGAGGATTACATCGTCACGATTCTTGGCGTTCCGGCGCTCTTGCGATAGTGAATTTGTCGACGTCTCGTCGTCGATTAAAAAGGAGCTAGGGAAGATCCGTTTTGGAATCGTTTCCTAGCTCCGTTTGTTTACCGCCGATGCGGCGCGTCTAATTTGTAGATTCTTCTCCCGATTCATTAAGCCAAATTTTGACGTCGGCGACGTCGACGTCATAAAAATTAGCAATCGCTTGAATAGTCCATCCCTTTTTAATAAATAGAGCGATCGTTTCCCTTCTTTCCGCAAGTCTTCCTCTCGCTTCTCCCCTTGCTTCGCCTCTTGCTTCTCCTCTTGCTTCTCCTCTCGCTTCTCCCCTTAATTCGATTCTATCGAGTACTTCGCACATATTCCTTGGCTCCTTATCATATCCCTGCATGACGACGTCGTAAGCGAATCGCGGGTCGTCGACGACGTATCTCATGAAGTAAAATAATTCTCTTGTGTGGACGAACGGGGTTGGAGGGAGTTGATATTCCCCTCCCGATCGTTTAAAGCGGAAGTATTCCGCAATTGCGCGTATGTCGTTTGGGAACTTTTTCAATTCTTCGTCGGGCATTCCGGCAAAGTCGACAATTCGCAGTTCGAAATCGGCAAAATGTGGCGCGAGAACCTTTGTAAACTCTTCCGACATAGTGGCGCGTTCCGAAAGTTTGCGAAAGTTCTCCCAAGGGCGATCCCCAAAGTAAAGAACCGCCTCGAAAACGGGGGCGATACGATCAACGCCGATTCCTAATCGGACGCTTAACGTTTTGTTCGCGATTTGATCACGGTAGGCGACTCCGTTATACGCAAGGACGCGCGCTGGCATATTGGGATCGACGGCGGACTGGATTTCAAAAGCGAACATACATTCGCAAAACTCGTTCCGCACGCAAAATTTCGCAACGTCGCGCGTCATTCCTCTCAAGCGTCCGCTCGTCGACTCGTAGGGACTGCGTAGCGGAGCGTCCTGCAAGTCTTCCGGGCGCACAAGCTCCACGCCGTCTGCGTAGACCGCGTTAATAATCCCAGCGGCGACGTCAGGTTGGGCGATGAGCGAACATTCTATTTCATCTTTAGCTGGCGACATGGCGATCTCCTATTCGGCGTTATTATACCGTAAATCGTCGCGAATGACAACGGAAAGGAGGAAAAAATTGGGAGCTCGTCATTCTAACGGTAGACTGTTTGTGGAGTAGTATTATTTTAAAGCGCTTGAAAATGATACGGCGCTCTTTTTTTAATCGCAAAAAAAGCGTTGCGCATCGACGTCGTTGTAGAACGACGTTGCAAAGGAATAATTTTCCGTTGTTGATAGAATGCGGAAATAATCGAATTTCCACGAGGAATTGAGGTTGGGAGGCGACAGAGTTGGATGCTTTTTTGTGGCTAGACGTCGTTTTGGCGGAACGCTTGCAAGAGGGAGGTCAGCTCCGACGCGGCGCACTCTGTGGTTGAGGATACCTTGCCCATTCCTTTTTCCAAGTCTGTACGTTATGACTCGCCGTTGGTTAATCGGAGCTATTTTCTTTTCTTGACGGTCTCACGCTCTTTTCCTTGATTTTTTCTGACGAGTCGCTATATTGAACGAAGTCGATCGAGCGCGTGTACTGCGCTTTTACGAAATAATGGAGTCCGAAAGGAATAGAAGAATGAAACGCGTAATCATCCTGGCGACGGCGCTCGTGGCGTTCGTTGCGGCGACCATGGCGGTTCGGGCGGAAGATATGAAAGAATCAAACGCGACGCCGCAGCCCGGCGTTCAAGTATTACAAACGGCGGAATTGCCCAAAGCGTTGGGCGGAGAATGGACGGGCGGCGACGCTATGCCGCTTGGCGGCGATAATCCTATTTCTGATACGGAAACGGAAATCGTCCAATATTGGCTTTTCATTCCGAGCGACGAATCGGCGAAGAGCGACGCGGGGTTCCCGCTATTGCTCTTTTTGCATGGCGCCGGCGAACGCGGCGATAATGCGGAAGCGGTTAAAGTGCACGGTCCGCCGAAATTCTGCGCCGATCCCGAGAAGGCTAAAACCTGGAAATTCTTGACCGTTTCGCCGCAGGTTCGCGGCGCGCGTTTCTGGTCGCCCGCGCAAATGCGTCTTCTCATCGAGCTAATTTGCGAGAAGTACCCGGTCGATCGCTCGCGCGTCTATGTAACGGGGCTCTCCATGGGCGGATTCGGAACGTGGGGACTGATCGCGAATAGTTCCGATCTAATCGCGGCGGCGGCGCCGTTGTGCGGCGGGTACGACGTGAAATTCGCGCCTAAAATGACGCAGACGCCGATCTGGGCGTTCCACGGCGACGCCGACGGCGCGGTAAAGTACGAGTATTCGCGCAATCTCGTCGACGCGGTTCGCGCGGCGGGCAACAAAGAGGTTAAATTCACGACCTATCCCGGCGCGGGACACGACGTCTGGACGCGCACGTACGCCAATCCCGAACTGTATGATTGGCTATTGAGTCACAAGCTTGAAAAGTAGTTTCCGGCTCCTTCGACAATAAAAAAGACGCTCCGCGATTCGATTGCGCGGAGCGTCTTTTGCCGTTACCGGCGTTCAACGCTATTCGCCGTAGCGATCAATATATTTCTTCCAACGTCGCGCGATCGTTTCTTTAATCTCAGGCGCGATCTCAAATTGGTTCTTTTTGTATTTCTTCTGCGTGTCGGCGAATGCGACAAATCGTTCGCGTTGCTCTTCAAAGCCGTCGAGTCGGAGGTCTTCGTAGATCTTTTCAAGGGTTTCAACGGGCGAAGCGACGAGTTGATCGTAGGAAATTTCAGAGAAGGAGCCTTCTCGCAGTAATGGAAGATCGTCGAAGAACGCGTCGTACATCTGTTCAAAGTTGCGCAAGACCTTTTCCTCGAGTTCGCAACCTCCGCGCGGGATCTGGAGTCCGTGCGTTTGCGCGAGCTTCATCCAAAGATTAACGGTTGACGGGAAAAGGGTATAGGGCGAGCGCGAGATGTGGACGAATTTTGCGTTTGGGAATCGCGACAGGATAGCGCGTACGCGCGCGGTGTGCGGAGGCGACTTAAGAACGATCGTCTTTTGTTTAGCGACGGTAATCGCCTTGAGAATATATTCTAGCGCGTCGAGCCATTTTTCGCGCTGTTCCGCCGT
>CADCOO010000183.1 GCA_902803085.1 uncultured Planctomycetota bacterium | reverse complement strand
GGGTCGCGGAGCAGTATCCGACGATCCCGAAGGACGCGGCGAAGCCGTACCGCATTCTCTTTACGGCGTCGGCGGTGCGCGAGGACGGGTCGACCTTCGACGACCACGCCGTGCATAAATACTTAAAATCGCAGGGGTATAAGTGGAGTAAGGAATGGTTCGACTGCGCGCTCGACGAGGTTAAGGCGGCGATCGTCGCCGTGCGCAAACGCTGGGATCATAACGAAACGAGGGTTCTCGACTTCAAAATGCGCCCGGAGCAGGCGGAAGCGGTCGAGAAGACGGCGTCCTACTTTCGCGAAATGACGCAAGAGGGCAAGACGCCGCGATTCCTTTGGAACGCGAAAATGCGTTTCGGCAAGACCTTTACGACCTATCAGCTCGCGAAGAAGCTCGGCTATAAGCGCGTGCTCATTCTGACCTTTAAGCCGGCGGTCCGATCAGCTTGGAAAGAAGACCTGCTCTCGCACGCCGACTTTAAGGGCTGGCAGTTCATCGCCAATCCGGAACAGTACGGTCTCCTGGACAATATCGACGTGCAGTATGAAAACGCCGATCGCTCGCGCCCTATCGTATGCTTCGGCTCCTTCCAAGATTTCCTCGGCCTTCAAAACGACGGAACGATTAAGACGAAAAACGAATGGGTTCATACGCTCAATTGGGATCTCGTCGTCTTCGACGAATACCATTTCGGCGCATGGCGCGACAACGCCAAAAAGCTCTTCGAAGACGTCGACGAAAAGAATCAGAGCAAACTCGAAGAAGCGATCTACGACGAAGAAGAGAAGAACGCGCAAAAGAGCGCCGTCGTCAGCGGGGAAACCTCTATCGACGAGAGCTGGCTGCCGATCACCGCGCGCGGCTATCTGTACCTATCCGGCACGCCCTTTCGCGCGCTCAATTCCGGCGAGTTCATTGAAGAGCAGATCTATAACTGGACGTACACCGACGAGCAGCGCGCCAAGGAAGAATGGCATGGCAAAGGCGCCAATCCCTACGCCGCGCTCCCGAAACTCACGCTCGTTACCTATCAGCTGCCGGACGCGATACGCAAAATTGCCGAAGAAGACGGCGAGTTCGACAGTTTCAATTTAAACGTCTTCTTCGAAGCCGAAGGGGACGGCGACGACGCGAAGTTCAAGTACGAGGAATACGTCCAGAAGTGGCTCGATCTTATGCGCGGCGCCTACCAGCCGGAAGAGAAGAACAATCTCAAGCTCGGCAGTCTCAAAGCGCCAATGCCCTTCTCCGACGTCCGACTTCTCGATCTCTGTCCGCACACGTTATGGTTCCTACCGGGCAAAGCCGCATGCTACGCCATGCGCAACCTGCTCAAAAAGAGTCAGAACACGTTCTATCAAGACTACAAAATCAACGTCTGCGCCGGAACGAAAGCGGGCGTCGGCGCCGCCGCGTTGCCTCCGATTGAGAAGTCGATGGGCGACCCGTTGCGCACGAAGACGATCACCCTCTCCTGCGGCAAACTAACGACCGGCGTTACCGTTAAGCCGTGGACCGGCGTGCTCATGCTGCGCAATCTCTCGAGTCCGGAGACCTATTTCCAGACGGCGTTCCGCGTGCAGAGTCCGTGGACCGTGCCGAACGACGAGGGCGGGCAGGAAATCGTTAAACAAGAGTGCTTCGTCTTCGATTTCGCGCTCAATCGCGCGCTGCGGCAGGTCGCTGATTACAGCTGCCGACTGAGCGTCGACGGCAAGAGTCCGGAGAGCAAAGTGGAGGAGATTATCGGCTTCCTACCCGTGCTAGCCTACGACGGCGCCGCGATGCGCCGCATAAGCGCGGCGGAAATCTTAGATATCGCCATGTCCGGCGCGTCCGCGACCATGCTCGCCAGACGCTGGGAGTCCGCGCTCCTCGTCAACGTCGACAATAGTACGCTGCTGCGCCTGCTCGATACCCCGGAAGCGCTCGACGCCCTGGAAAAGATCGAAGCGTTCCGAGGCTTAAACAAGGATATTGAGACGATTATCAATAAGACCAACGCCGTAAAAGACGCCAAAAAGGAGAAGGAAGAGCTCACGAAAAAGGAAAAGAAAGAGCTCTCGGAGGAAGAGAAAGAGATCAAAAGCAAACGCAAAGAGATCCAAGAGAAACTCGTTAAACTCGCGACGAGAATCCCAATCTTCATGTACCTAACCGACGCGCGCGAAGAATGTCTCAAGGAAGTAATCCATACGATCGAGCCGAGACTCTTCGAGAAAGTTACCGGACTCCTCGTCGACGACTTCAATCTCCTATGCCGACTAAACGTCTTCAACGCCGAACTCATGAACGACGCCGTCTATAAATTCAAACGCTACGAAGACGCCAGTCTAACCTACGCAGGAATCGATACGCACGAGAAAGACGCGCAAGTCGGACTATACGACCGGACGATTAGTAAAGAGGAGTATAACGCGCTATGATCGGATCGCCGGGCGCTTAGAGCCGCCAACGCACGGTCAGAAATTCTCGAGTCGGTCCAACCCGCGACGCGTTAAGGCGACGCTTCGCCTCCCCGAACCGAGTTAACGCCTCGTTCCCAACCGCGCGTTGCAAAAGGCCGCCAGTATCCAATATCCACGCCCCGACCGCCCGTTTGCAATAGAACGCACGCGCCCAATCCGCGCCCGCGCTGCGCGTTTGGGCGTGAAATCGTCGTGCGCAGCAATGGCGCCCCAAGCGCAGCTTGGGGGAGCGACGCAAAACCGGCGTCACAATGCGCAAACGACAAAGCTAGAACAACCCAAAGTCGACGCAAAAAAACACAACCGCCCGTATGCAGTAGAACGCCCGTGCCCATTCCGCGCACGTGCGACGAATTTGGGCGTGAAATCGTTGTGCGCTGCAATGGAGCCCCAAGCGAAAGCTT
>CADCOO010000182.1 GCA_902803085.1 uncultured Planctomycetota bacterium | reverse complement strand
GGCGAAAGCGGCGTCGGATACAACTGCAACGAGCCGATCGGCGCCAAGGGACCGTTCGGAACCGTCGTCTTCCTCTTGCCGTATATCGAACAAAGTTCGCTCTGGACGCAAATGATCAATCTGACCTCCCGAGCACAATGGGGCGACAATCGTCTCCAACACCCTTGGGTCGACGCTAAATCCGATCCCGCCTACGGCGACCGCACCATCCTCGCCACAACGCTCGACGCCTTTATTTGCCCTTCAGACGGCAACGCCAAGATGAAGTCGACCGACGGACACGGATTCGGTCGCCTCAACTATATGTCCTGCCGCGGCGACTCCATGTGGAACAACAACCGCCATCCGAACGACGAAGGTTCCGCGCAAGCGAAAAACGCGCATCGCGGCGTCTTCCGCATCGGCGAATTCCCTGAAATGTCAATCGCCTCCGACGGTACGTCCAATACGCTCATCTTCTCCGAATGCGTCAGCGCGGCGCAGTCCGGAGGTCGCTCTATCAAGGGACAACTCTTCCAAGTCGGCTCGATGTACAACGGCAATTCTCGACCTGGTCCGTGCCTCGCGATCAAGAACGGTACCGAAGCGACGCAAGACGCGCTAACCGCCGCATGGCGTTGCCAGCGTTGGCACAACGGTTACATTCTCGACTCCGGCTTCAATACGGTTCTGCCCCCGAACTCGCCCAGCTGCTCTTACGGCGGCGACAACGTCTGGGGCGTCGCCTCCGCGCAGTCGAATCACAGCGGCGGCGTCAATGCGGCTAGACTCGACGGCTCCGTTACGTTCATTTCCGATACGATCGACTGCGGCGACTCCTACGCCAACGCCGTCGTTACCGGCAAATCCCCCTACGGCGTATGGGGAGCGCTCGGGTCCGCGCAAGGCGGCGAGTCGACTCAATCTCTCTAGTATCGTGATACTCGAGAATACTTCTCAAATTGCATAAGAACGACGAGCGCCGATAAAAGACGCGGCGCTCGTCGGTTAATTCGCGACGCCGGAGAAATTCGGCGTTTTTTGTAGGCGCGCGTTCCTCGAAACGAACGTCGTAATCACTAAAAAGAAAGCAAAAGAAAATGAAAAAGATTCTTATCGCTATCGTCGCGTGCTTCTGCGCCGCTTCTATCGGATGCGGCGGCGCCCCCAAGCCGAAGGACCTGCCCGAACTCTATCCCGCCACGATTAAGATCGTATACGACGACGGATCGCCCGTCGAAGGCGCTACCGTCGCGCTGCGCCTGCCGAAAGCGACCGGCGGACGCGTTTGGAACCTCACCGGCGTCACCGACGCCACCGGATCCCTCGTCTTGAAGACCGACGGACAATGGGAAGGCGCGCCCGCTGGTCAGTACCAGGTCATGGTTACTAAGGAAGTTTCCGAACTCGACCAAGGAAACGGCGAACCGGGAGCTAGCGCGACCGTAAAGAGCATCACTCGTTTCGTCAGCCAGAAGTACAACGACCCGACGACCTCGGGACTGACCGTCGACATTAAAGAAGACAAGAACGGCGGCAACGTCTTTGAGCTCAAGGTCGGCGAAAAGATCGAAGAAGACGTCAAAGTCCTCGGCTAGTCCGCTTCGAGAACTCGCTAACCGCTCCAACAGCAGACGCGTTCGTCTCGACGAACGCGTCTTTTTTTTCGGCGCTTCGACGCAATTCTGGCAAAAAACAAAATTATTTCTGTTTTGAAACGGCCGTCTTTCCGATAAATCCAATACATGTGGTTATGTCGAAACGCGTCCTTAATAGGGGACGTACTTCGACGCAATCTTTGCCAAGATTCAAAGGATTGAAGATGACACGGTACGACGACTCCATTTTGCGTCCCAACCAACAACGCTCCATAGTCGCTACGACCATCAAAACGGTTGTCGTGTGCGCTATGCTGTGCGTGTGTCCGCAGACTGTTCGCGCGCAGTTTCTGGGCCCAAGCCCGCAAACGACGCGCCAGTTCACGACGCAACAGCAGGGTCGAGCCGCTACGAACGCCGCACAGAACCAGGCGATAGCGCAAGCCGCGCGACAGCGGCAGGCGCAACAGCAGGCGCAGGTTCAACAGCGGCAGCCGGCGCAAAATCAGCGTCAGACGGAGCAGCGAAAGACGATTTTCTCGGGGCTCTTCGGAGGAATGACCGGCGGCGCCGCGAGTCAACAGCGACCGACAAATCAGACCAATCCGAACGCGAATGCAAACGCCCAACGCCGCCCCTTGGCGCAACAACCCGCGCCGACAATGGATCGTCGCGGTACGATTCCGCAATCGTCGAACGACTTCCATCGTTCGGCTCAGCATTTGCCCGTCGGCGCTCCGCAGGCGGCGCGCGAATCAACCATGGATCCAGAAGCGCTGACGCGACCGTCCTCCGATCCGCGCGACGCGCGCGAGGCGCTCGCAAAACT
>CADCOO010000181.1 GCA_902803085.1 uncultured Planctomycetota bacterium | reverse complement strand
TTTTCCCTATGCGCTCGCACAACGCGAGCCCGTTTGTTATTATACGTCTTGGAGCGCGAGACGTCAAACGATTTTCGACAAAAACGAACGATTCTAGACGCCGCGACGCGATTGCAGCAGGGCGACGCCAGACCGTTCCCCTCTCTCGCAACGCGGTAAGAATCGGCGTACCGAGGAACTCTCAAAGATCGGGCCGATCGATTCGTCGTGAGTTTCACACAACGCTGCGGTAGGATCGTAGGCGCCCCGCGAGTCGGTCGCGCCCAATTTCAATCGAAATCGCTTGCGGCGGTGGAAAACTTCGCACAACCGCGTATAATCGTTATAGGAGTCGTTCCTGCCGACGGCTCAATAGAAGCGTCCAGCGTCCGATCGCATGACGCAAAACCAAAACGTCCATTAGAAAGACTGACATGAAACGCACCTTATTCCTAGTATGCACGCTAACGCTGGCGCTCGTCGCGCTCGCGGAATTCACGATGCGCGTCCAGGCGGACGGCGCCGACGACGCCATTTGGCTCGGATTTAAACGCGAACTCTTTCTCGACGACTATCTCCTCGATCGGCTCGACGCCGTGGAAATTACGCTCCATCGACCGGAACGCAAGAGCGTCGTCATGCAATTCGACCGACCATGGGAAAACGGAGGCGAAGGGTACGCTTCCATCATGAAGGTCGGAGGAAAATTCCTCGCGTACTATCGCTCCTGGGGCTTCAAGGAAAACGATCCTATGAAATACTGCCTCCTCGAGAGTCCCGACGCCATTCACTGGACGCGACCGAACCTCGGGCTGTGCGAATTCAATGGAATTCATTCGAACAATATCCTTCTCGACAAACTCCCCGACACGCCCTACGACACGCAAGATTTCACCCCCTTCGAAGACGAGCGACCCGGCTGCCCGGCGGACGAACGCTATAAGGCGGTCGGCAACGGATACCACAGCGATCCGCCCGGCCTTTTCGCGTGGAAATCGCCCGACGCGATCCACTGGACCCTCATGCAGCAGGAGCCAATCAGCACGGCGGGTAAGTTCGACACTCAAAATATCGCCTTCTGGTCGACGGTCGAAAAGAAATACGTCCTCTACTATCGCGCGTTCATAAACGATATTCGCGTCGTCATGCGCGCCACCTCCGACGATTTCCTCCACTGGACGGAAGAGGGCGAAATTCAATTCCCCGAGGGAGGCGGTCCTACGCTCCGCGAGCAGTTCTATACGAACCAAATTCAGCAGTATCATCGCGCGCCCCACATTTATATTGGGCTCCCGACGCGATACGTCGACAACGGGCTCGTCCCTTCCGTTCCGCTCCTACCCGAATGGGAACTACGCCAGTATCGCATGGGGATCTTTAAGGGCGGCGAGCGCGTCGGCACGGCGATGACCGACACAATGTTCATCTGGTCGCGCGACGGCGTTAATTTCAAACGCGCCGACGACGTCTTTATCGCGCCGGGACTACGCACCTCTTCCACCTGGTTCTACGGCGACAACTATACTGCGTGGAATATTGTGGAAACGCCCTCCGAAGACGACGATTCGCCGAACGAACTCTCCATCTTTACGATGGAGCAGACAAACTCCGACAAACCGTCCCGACTACGCCGGTACGCGCTACGAATCGACGGGTTCGGCTCCCTCCACGCGAAAACGCGCGAAGGGGAAGCGGTTACCAAACCGATTATCTTCGACGGAAAGGAACTCTCGATCAACTACGCGACCTCCGTCGCCGGATACGTTAAAGTTGAGGTCCTCGATCGCGACGGACAAGTCGTTCCCGGCTACTCCGCCGACGACTGCGACCTCATTTTCGGCGACTCCATCGATCGCCGCGTCTCCTGGAACGGTAAGACGGACTTCTCCGAATTCTCCGGTAAGCCGATTCGACTTCGATTCGTCATGTACGAAGCCGACCTCTATTCCATGAAGTGCGAAGAGTAGTCGCGACTTAGCGCTTTCGCGCGCTCAACTAACGTGGGAAACTTTCCGACGCCAGTCGACGGGAGGTTTTCCATTGCTTTTTCTTGCGCGCAGAGTAAACTGTCCGCCAGGGCTATGGAGGTTCGCATGATCGACGAGAAAAACAAGTTCTTTGAATACGGCTATTCTTGGGAAAAGGAAGTCCAAAGCCGAGGGTATTACGCTTACCCAGCCAACGACAAAGGCGTCGTAATAACGAAATTTAACGAAGACGATTACTATAGTCAGTTTCACACAAAAAAGGTCGTCGTGCCAAACAAGTTGAACGGTCTACCCGTTACAGGCGTCGGCGTCAACTGTTTTTCCAGAAGCCATATGGAAGAGATCGTCCTTCCAAACTCAGTTCTCACAATTGGAATTCAGGCGTTTTCACACGCGCAAAATCTCAGGTCCGTAGACTTGGGAAGTTCGCTCGTCCGCATCGAAGGCGCCGCGTTCGAATTCTGTAGCGCGCTCGAGAGAATAGAGCTGCCAAGCTCGCTCGTCAGAATCGATGATTGCGCCTTTGAAAACACCGGGCTTCGATCGATCGAGTTTCCGGAGGGACTCCGTAAAATTGGCGTCGTCGCGTTCTCCGGATGCGCCAAACTGGAACGCGTGATAATACCCGCTTCAGTTCGACATATCGGCGGAGGCGCTTTCGCCGGCGCGCCGGCGACGCTCGACATATCGCCGCAAAACCCCTATTACGCTTCCGTCGCCGATATGCTGATCACGAAAGACGGTAAAAAGCTCATTTCCTATCCCGGAGGGGTATGCTATCGCGATATTCCAGAAGGGATCGAGGAGATTGACGATTTTGCGTTCGACGTCTTCAACGACTATCCTATCCCGAAGTTCCCAAAGAGCGTCAAAGACGTCGGCGCGTACTTCTTCTGATACGACGTCAAACCTTCAACAATCGGAACGCGCGTTCATGAGCTTTAAAAAAGCCTCGCATGAAAAATCATTCCATGCGCGCCGTTCGTTTCCGAATCTCGTCATAAACAGCCATCGCGCACGGAAGAAAACGCGCGACGTCAGAGGCGACCGCGCCGCGTGGAACGAGAAGCGCGCGCAATTCCGCTGCAAGACCGTGGAGCGCGACGCCCAGGCGCGCGCCGTCCCACGCGTCTAGACCCTGCGCGATCAAGCCCGCTATGACGCCCGTCAGCGCGTCGCCGCTACCGCCGGTCGCAAGATTCGAATTGCCCGTCTCGTTCACGTCAGACTCCGATTCAAGCCACAGTACGCCGCGCTTTTCACTCCCGTCTTTAGGGGGAACGCGCAACGCCGAACGCGCTAGTATCGTCTCGCGACCTTTCAGAAGCAATACGGTTCGCTCAATCTGATCGTCCTCGTACAATAACGGCTGACGCCTCTTGCCAATTTCTTCGGCGGCAACGACGGTCAAAAGTTCGCGCGCATAGCGTATCGGCTGCGGCTTGACCCCAAAGATACGTTCAAACTCGCCTGGATGCGGCGTAAGAACGCGCGCAGCCTTGGGGAATTGACCACAATTCGGCAAAACGCCAAAGAATTTCGTTGAAGCCAAAGCGTTGAGCGCGTCCGCGTCGAAAATCGCTCGGCATGGAATATCCAAATAAAGACGCTCCACCAGACGATCGAGAGAATCCGAACGTCCAAGTCCGGGACCGACCGCGACGACCGTCGCGCGACGCGACTCCTCAAGAATAACGTCAAGCGCCGACTCCGAAAAACGACCGGAGGCGTCGCTCGGCGCCCCAATCGTCGTATATTCCGGCTGAAATTGCGCTACCGCGTCCTGAATCGCGTCAGGAACGACCAAACGCGTCAGACCCGCGCCAGCGACAAGCGCCGTCATACCCGACAATGCGACCGCCCCGCTCATGCCGCGCGAACCTCCTACGATTAGCGCCGTTCCAAAGGTTCCCTTGTGTCCGTCCTCGGGGCGACTCGGCAAGTCGGGTAGTCTGCGCCAGAATTCGACCCTCGCGCCGTCTGCTGCCGTCTCCGCATTGACAAATCGTCGAAAGATTGCGCTCGATCGCGCGTCGGGAATGTACGTCTCCATGGGTCGGTTCCTTTCTATACATATGGCTCGGAGTTTTCGCTCAAACCTCCGCCTTAATTAATATTGTATAAGGCCAAGCGAACGACGCCAAGAAGACTTTCTGATAAAAATCCGTTCTGTTATTGGCGTCTGACCCGATTGCGCATTATAATCGTCTTGAAGCGCGACCCGAGACGCCCGCTCCGCCTATTCCACCGCTATTGTTTCACGCTCAGGAAGAATACAAATGACGTCGTCAAACACACATCAGACTCCCAATGCCGAAGTAAAAACGCGCGCGCCCCTTTACGCCGTTATTATGGCGGGAGGCGCCGGCGAACGACTATGGCCCGAAAGCCGCGCCGCGCGACCGAAACCGTTTCTACCGCTAGCGCGCAACGGTGAATCGCTAATCCGCGCGACCTACGAACGACTAGACTCGCTCGTCCCCCACGAGAATCGACTCGTCGTCGCAGGACGCGCGTTTGAAAATCTCGCGCGAAAAGAGCTGCCGGAACTACGACGCGACAACCTACTCCTCGAACCCTGCGGGCGCGACACCGCGCCGTGCGTCGCATGGGCGGCTTTTGAAATCGCGCGACGCGATCCCGACGCCGTCATGATCGTGCTGCCTTCCGATCACGTCGTCCACCCCGTCGAAAATTTCCGCTCGGCGCTCGCGCGCGCCGTCGAACTTGTACACGACGATCCGACGCGACTCGTCGCCCTTGGAATACGCCCCCGAGAAACCTCTACCGCGTTCGGATACATAGAACGCGGAGAAAAGATTGGAAACGCGCCAAACGCGTTCCGCGTTCGAGAATTTGAGGAAAAGCCAAACGTCAAAAAAGTCGCCGAAGGGAAAAAGCCGTCAAAGCTCCTCGCAAAATATGCGCCCGCTTTTCAAGAGAACCCCGATCCCGACGTCGCACGCAAATTCCTCGAATCACAAGATTACCTATGGAACGCAGGAGTCTTCGTATGGCGCGCGGCGACGATTCTCAAGCTCATTCGGAGCTTCGAACCCGAACTCGCCGAAACCGTCGAATCATTTGAAAAGCTAGCGGCGCGCGACTCTCAATGGCGCGATTCGCGCGAATTCGACGCGCTCTTCGCGCGCGCCAAAAAAATTTCGATCGACTACGCCGTGCTCGAGCGCGCTACGAACGTCGCCGTCGTCGCTACCGACGATTTCGAATGGAACGACCTCGGCTCATTCAACGCGCTCGCCGAAATTGCGACCGAACAACGGGACGAACGCGGAAATTTGTGCCAAGGCGCGCGACTCGTGGCGACCGACGCGTCGGGAGTTCACGTGCGCGCGTCAGGGCGCGGTAAGAAACTCGTCGTCGTCTCTGGACTCGACAATCTGCTCGTCGTTGAAACCGAAGACGCGCTGCTCGTCGCTAGAAAGGGGGACGCGAGCGCGCTAAAGAAGATCGTTGAGCAAATCAGAGCGCAAGGTCTCGACGAATTTCTGTAGCGCGACGCGCACATGGCGAAAGGCGGTATGTTTTTTCCTCAAAAATAAACGCGTTATTTCCGGGGAAAACGTCCGTAAAGTCAAAACGAGACGCTCATTAATCCCCCTAAAAGTAGTATTTCATCTTGTCTAGACAACCACATTTTACCAAAACTAACTATTTTCAAATATCAAGTTTGAAAAAAATATCGAGAATCGTGATTTGGACTCAACCCCGGTTCATTAATTGTCCGATACTACCGGCACAGCCGTTAGTAGACTGGAAGGACTTCAGTCTACTGCACCCCATATTGGATGATTCATAGTAAAAAGAGGTGGGTACAAGACCATGTCTCGAAGCATCAAATTGATTATCGCAGGACTCTGTTTAGCTCTTGCGACAGCGTCAACCGCTTCTGCGCAAATGTCGCAGATGCGTTTATTCTCACCGTTCCCGGACGATCAGTTCGGCGGCGGACCCTACGAACACGAAGGGTTGTACGGTAGCATCGGCGCCGGCGTTGTCAGCCTATCGCAGCCGAGCGATCAGCTCGTCGGTAGCAAAAAAGGCGGACAGCAGTACGTTACCAACGTCATTCCAAACACGACGTCGAATAGCGCGGCAACCACGTTCACCTATTCGCAACAGGTCAACCAGATCAACACGTCCCAATTCCATGCCGATTGGGAGACCGCGACCGAGTTCACCATCGGTAATCGGCGCGGACACCACGGGTGGGAAGTCAAGGGTACCGTGATCACCCCGCAGCGTTGCGATTACGAAGGCGTCTATGGCGGCATTGTTATCGAAGACCCCGCCGTCGTCAATGTGAACAACTACAACTTGACCGGCGCGAACGGAAACTACTACGTGTGGACCGGCGACAGCTACCAGCTGTTGAGTCCGCAAGGTTCCGGAAGCGTAAACCAGATCGGTCGTCTCTGGATGATCGTCGGACTCGACTCCGTCGGCTCCTCGGGCACGAGCTACAACAGCAATACGAACAACAACAGTAGCACGACGTCGACGACGAATCGCTACGCGTTCGTTCCGATGCCGATCACGTACGACACCTTCCACATCACGTCGAAGGTCAATACGTGGAGCGTCGAAGCGATGTACAGCTAC
>CADCOO010000180.1 GCA_902803085.1 uncultured Planctomycetota bacterium | reverse complement strand
GACGGCGCGACTTTTTGCACGCAATGCGGCTCGTCTCAAACGGCGAGCGCCGAGTTCAATCCTTACGCGGTCGGCGCGAACTATAGCGGCGCGAACGAGGCGTACGATTCGACGGCGCCTGGCGCGCCGACTTTCCGCGAGGCGATTTCAATCTGCTTTCGCAAGTACGCCGTTTTTCGAGGGCGCGCGAGCCGGTCTGAATTTTGGTACTGGTTCCTCTTTGTTTGGCTTGTCAACTTTCTTACGAGGAACGCGCTCAACCTTGTAACGGTTATACTTCCCATTGCGGATCTCGAGCGCGAATACAAACTCATTTTAATCGTCGCTTTTTCCGTCGTCGCGATTGGCGTCGGTCTCGGTCTGCTTCTACCGACCGTTTCCGTCTTTGTGCGACGTATGCACGATACGAATCATTCCGGTTGGCTGGGATGGCTTCCATTGCTTCCGTCGTTGGGAATGGGAGGCTTCTTGGCGTTCGCCGACGCCGCAAGGTTCAATGGCGACAAAGCGACCGAAGCGGCCGTCGCCGGCGTCTTTGCAATCGTTATCTTAGCCGCCTTCTTGTATCCGTTCTTTCTAGCGCTTCGTCCTGGCGATCCAGGCGACAATCAATACGGGCCCGCGCCTATTCGGCTATAATTCGTTTGCAATACTGACGCGCGTCTTTCAGCATAGGCCAAGAGGACGACGATTCAACGAAAGGACTTTGACGACAATGCGAACCTGCGAGCGTTGCGGCGCCGTTTTGGACGACGACGCGTCTTTTTGCGCGATTTGTTGCGCGGCGCAGAGTTCGCCCGCAGTTGGCGCGTCTTTCGACGAATCGATCGACCAGGGCGAGGCGTCGAAAGCGCCGTTTGTTCCGACGAGCTTTGGCGAGGCGATTACAATTTGCTTCAATAAGTATTACGACGTCCAAGGACGCGCGAGTCGTGCGGAATTCTGGTATTGGGTTCTTTTCGTAACCATAATGGATTTAATTCCCGTTGTGAACTTGGGCGCGTTGTTCGTATTGACGCCGCCGACGATAACGGCGCTTGTTCGCCGTTTGCACGATACGAATCAAGCCGGCTGGTTGGTCGCGCTACTCGTGATTTTGGGAGGCGCCGCATTCGTCGTGCTGGCGTGCGGGCTTCTGTACGCCTCTGCCGAAGGCCTTAATTCAGAGGATGAGGCTTTTTTATGGTCGACGTTCGCGTTCGCTACGGCATTGGCTTTTTCCGCCTTCGTTTTAACGGTTCGTCCCGGAACGCCCGGCCCCAACAAATACGGGCCCGCGCCTGTTAGGAGATAGGGAGGATTTCTATGACGCCAACTTCCGACGTTCCACAGGATTGCGCCTATTTCCGAACGATCTTGATTTGCTTGCGTAAATATTTCTGTTTTAAAGGGCGCGCAAGTTTGGGCGAGTTTTGGAGCTGGATCAGCTTTATGATTCTGCTTAGCTTTATTCCCTTGGCGAATAAGGCTGCCTGGCTTCTTTTGTTTATACCGACCGTTTCCGTTTTTGTACGTCGTCTCCATGATACGGGTCGTCCCGGTTGGCTTTTATTGGGTCCTTTGATCGGCGGCGTCCTCATTGTTTTCTTCGGCGTTTTATTGGACGGCAACGTCGATTATCGTTTGGCGACGGGTAATGATTATGCGTTCGTCGGTCTTTGGGGCGGCGTTATCGTATCGTTTATAACGATTCCCTACGTTCTTGTCTTGACGTGTCTTGCGGGCTCTCCAGACGATAATCAATACGGATCGAAAAGATAAAGCGCGTCGCGGCTCAAATTTTCTCTCGAAAGAGCTTGTAAAGAGAAGTCGCGCTCGATATACTGATAGTTGAAGCGCTTGACGACGTCGGCGGCTTGAAATTTGCTTTTTCAAGAATCGACGACGAGCTTTAGCGTTTAACAAGGAGATTGACATGACGGAAAACGTAATTCAAGAGAAACCGCAACGCGCTGGTTTTTGGAGTTCCATTGCGACGACCCATCGCAGGTACGTCGACTTTCGCGGGCGCGCGAGTCGCCGGGAATTTTGGTATTGGATTCTGAATTGCGCGCTCTACGACGCGTTTATTGTCGCGTTTATGTCGCTCATGATTTATATCGGCGTTTTCGACTTAAACAGGGGCTTAACGGGAATGATCGCGGCGTTGACGCTCGTTCTCGCCGTTCCGACTATTTCCGTCGCCGTCCGGCGGTTTCACGACTGCGATCGTTCCGGACTGCCCGTCGCTCTCTTTGTCGCGTTTAACGGCGCGTTGACGCTGGGGCTTCTGTTCCTACTGAATTGCGATCGTTTTAACGTTCTTAATTCCTCTAACGATCTTAATTCCTCTTTAACCTGGCTCATGAAATATTGTTACGTTGAGGCGGCGGGATTTGTTAGCCTAATTCCGTTTAATATTTGGTTTGTCGCGGCGTTAGCGAAACGCGGAACCCTCGGCGCCAATCGATACGGCGTCACGCCGACGTCGAGTTTGGCATAGCGACTTTTGAACAAGGTTCCGCCAACCCAAACGGAGTTAGCCGCATGCCCTATTGCCAAAGTAGCAGAGCGTCGACGTACGACGGCGCGTCTTTATGCGACGGACGTCAAGTCCAGATCGACGAGCCTGGTATGAATCCCTTTGCGGTCGGCGTGCCATGCGACGACTCCGATTCCAGCCTTTACGCCGATCCCGACGCGCCGCCCGCACGAGATTTTTTTGGCGCGATTGGCGCTTGCTTTCATAAGTACGCCGACTTTCGCGGACGCGCAAGCCGGTCGGAATTCTGG
>CADCOO010000179.1 GCA_902803085.1 uncultured Planctomycetota bacterium | reverse complement strand
GTTGGGTCGTAGGCGAAATCGTAGCTGATTTTAAGCTTGTCAAACGTGTCCTTGTAGTTGTCCAGTTCGTCTTTTACCTTTTGGATCGTAGCGAGCGCGTTAGCTTCGGTCGTTCGGTTAATACCTAACCCAGCGCATTCGCCGCCATTCGACATAGCGTGCGCAGAATAGGATTCGGATCCGAGCTCAATCCGCGCGATATCGCATAGTTTAGTAACGTCTCCGTCGGCGTCGGTACGAACGATGATATTTTCAAATTCTTCCGGCGTCTTAAGTCGACCGAGGACGTTAATCTTATACTGAATGAATTCGCTACTGCCTTCGGTACCAACCGCGCCAGCCGCCGCCTGGATGTTTTGCGACTGAATTGCCTGCTGGACTTCGGTGGCGGAGATTCCCATAGCGGACATGCGCATTGGATCGAGCCAGACGCGCATACTGTAGACGGAACCGCCCATGAGGTCGGCGGAGCTGACGCCGTCGATACGACCGATTTCGTCTTTGAGATTCGTTCGCAACCAGTTGTTGAGCTCGCTCGGCGACATTCCGCCTTTGCTTTCGTCGCTAAAGAACGCAAGCATACACAAGATATCGCTGGATCTCTTTTGGACCTGAACGCCTTGTGCTTTGACTTCCACAGGTAGTCGCATTTCAGCGCGTTTAATCGCGTTTTGCACGTTAACCTGCGCGATATCGGTGTCGATACCGTATTGGAAGGTGATCGTGCACGAGTACGCGCCGCTGTTGTCGCTACTGGAGGAGTAATAGAGCAAGTGCTCCAATCCGTTGAATTCCGCTTCAAGGGGCGCGGCGATTGTATCGGCGATGACGTCGGCGCTCGCGCCAGGATAGACGGTTGAGACGCGCACTTCCGGCGGCGAGATTTCGGGATATTCGGCGACCGGTAGGATAGGAATGGCGATAACGCCGACTAAAATCATAACCAAGCTGATGACGATCGCCAGCTTTGGTCTTCTAATAAAAACGTCAGAAATCATAGGGCGTCTCCTTAGCGTTGCGTTTGACCGTTGGTCTGTTTCGCGTTGGAGGCAGGGCTCGCGCCGGGCTGGTCGGCGGTCTTTAGATTCGTATCCTGCGTTTGATTCTTCTGGTTGTCTGTCTCATCCGCTCCTTTAGACTTGTCGCGGAAGACCGGAATAACAAGATCAAACGGCCGCGCTTTATTAACGCCGTCCATCATGATGACTTCGCCCTTTTGGATACCGGAGTAGATTGAGTTCGCGCTCGGCGTAGCGGGACCTAGCGTTACGTTGCGGCGAAGAACCATTCGGTATTTTTCATTGACCTTATTACCCGCAAAGTCGTCGACCGACTCCTTGGTTTTAGGATCAACATATCGGTATCGTTCCTGCTTAAACTTTTCGAGATACTTCGCCTTTTCTTCGGGGCTTTCTTTTGCCTTTTCAAGGTCTTCCTTTCCCGCGAATCTCGAATCGGCGCAAATTTCGGCGAAGAGCGCGTCGTCGTCGATCGAATCGACTAGGACATAAACGTAATTCTCCTGACCGTCGAAGAGAATTGCGGCGGGTTCCACCGTAGGAACGCTCTTGGAATCCGGCTTGGCGAGATTGACGGTAACGACTCCGCCGGGATTGAGAATTTCTTGGGGATTGTCAAATTTCGCCCAGATTTTAATCGTGTCGGTCGTCGATTTAACGGAGTTGTCGACGAAACTTATTTCGCCTTTACCCTGAAAAGCGGCGCCGTTTGCGAGCGATAATTCGATTGAAGAGTTCGCTTTGAGCGCGTTGGCGTTGCCAAACATCGATAAATAGTCGCGTTCGCTCATGGTGAATCGCACATAGATCGGGTCCATCTGAACGACGCGAACGAGCGGCTGACTCTGAAGCGACACGTAGTTTCCTGTTGAATACGCGCGACGACCGGCGCGTCCGTCGATCTCGGAAATGATCCTCGTATACTTGAGATCTTCTTCAGCAAGCGTGAGTTGGGCTTTGGCCGAAAGGAGCGACGCTTCAAGACTCTTCAGATTAGCGTGAGCGCTTTCCATATCGTCCTTAGAGCCGGCATTCTTGCTATAGAGGTCGCTCAGACGATTGAAGTTGCTTTTCGCGTATTCAATTCGCGCTTCCGTTTCCGCAATCGTCGCTTTAGCGGCTTCGACTTTTGCTTGGTAGGGGATGGGGTCGATAACAAAGAGAAGTTGTCCCTTTTTTACGCGCGAACCTTCTTCAAAACCGGGCGCGACCGTTAGGGTGCCGGAGACGCGCGCTACAGAGTCGACTTGCTCGATTGCTTCGACATTCCCGACGTACTTCTTCTTCGTAACAGGCACGGCTTCGGAAGCAAATCCCGCAACAACTGAAGGACGAACGGGCGCGCCTCCTGCGCCAGGTTGCGCCATAGCGGCGCCGACAAAAACAAAATTTAAGGCAAGAACGCTGAAAAGCGAGCCTTTCAAGACGGTTAACCTGGACACTTTTTCTCCTTGGGACGCGGCGGAAATATGTCGACAACGACTCCGCGATAACGCGTCCTGAGTTTTCTGCTCGATTGAACGGGTTTGTTTATCGTCGCGTCGTCGTTCGGCGCGACTCCGATACGGTCATTGCGGCGTGAATTGGATTGCGAAGGGACGATCGTCTCAGCCTCTCAAATAGACGCGCGCAAACGTTAAAACAGGTAATTCTAACGACGATCCCCTACATCATACACAAGAATTGAAAAACGACAAGGCGCCGGACAGTCGCCGTATTTTTTTCACGGTCTTGTAGCGTTTGCTCGCACAGCTCTTGCTGGCCGACTTTTTCGTTCCAATCGCTCGTACGACGTGCTATTAGTATGCATTTTTACATACTGAACCAACAAGGCAGTTTGGAAAAGTTCATTTTTCGTCGAAGGTTTGCTCCTATAGCTTTTCTTTGAAGGATCGCTACAACCGGCATAATTTGGCTTTTCCCCAGCGACGGCACAATTGATTGCTTAGAACAAATCCATTTGATTATTGCCCCCAATTTTATTTGAAAATGAGAAAAGATCGTTAAAACCGGTTAAAGTTGAACGATTGGAGTTTACGATAAATGGTCTGAACGAATCGGGCGTTTCGCGAGTATAACGCGAACGTTTCAACAGCGCAACGGGGCGCGTCCGTTGAATCGCGCCGTTCGTACGTCCGTTGGAATAGTTGCAGACGTCCCGCAGCCTTTGGAAAGAGGGGTAGCCTATGAGAAACGAGTAGCATTTGGATCCTTTTGTTAATTTGGGAAAAATCGTTCGTGAGGCACGCGTCGCATAGGCGCGATTGGTCGCGCGTCGTTGTCGCGTTGCGTCGCTTCGTTGCGGCGGATAGCGATTTAGCGAAAGACGACGTTAGTTCATGTTTGCCGACGTTCCGCGCGACGGTTACGAGGCGGATTTCAAACATCCGTCGTGGCCTAACGAACGTTTAGGAATATTGTTGTGCCAGAGACGTTTCTTGTTTCCGGAACGTCGACGTGCGTCGTCGTGTCTGTTTTTACGGACTTCGACGCGCGGGTAGCTTACGGAAACACATCTTTTGAAGACGGTTTTTCGTCTTCAAATGTCGACGTTTCGAATTTCGATTTCTTTGGGCAGGACGCCCTGGAATTCGACGTTTTGTACTCGAAACGGCGACGTCTGTTTTAAGGAGGCAAGGATGAATCCTTATATGAAACGCGGCGTAGCGCTGGGCGCGTTATTGTCGCTGGTTCTTTGCGGAGGGTGTAAGGTTGGGTACGACTATACTCCAACTTGCGCGTCCGTTAACCAATCGTACATCCAGGTGGACGAAACGAGAGGCATCCGACAGGAGGTTGGCGCCGACGTTTCGAGCTGGTGGGGGCAAATTCAGGACGCGACGCTCTCGCGTTTGACGAGCGAGGCCGTTTCGAACAACTTGACGTTGCGAGAGGCGCTTTTCCGTATTCAGTCGGCGCGCGCGACGCTTGGGTCAACGCAGGCGAACGCATATCCGCAGTTTACCGAGAGCGGCGGTTATACCTACGGACGGTCAGGCGCCTTGGATACCGATTACAACGACTGGACGCTTTTGACTTCCATGTCGTGGGAACTTGACGTCTTTGGACGATTACAACGCGCGACCGAGGTTGCAAACGCGAATATGGAAGAGTTGCGCGAATTGTATCGTAACGCGTACGTTATTTTATGCGCCGACGTCGCTCGCGCCTATGTTGACGCCAGGTCGTATCAGGAACAGATTCGAATCAGCGAAGAGAACATTGGCATTCAGAGCGACACTTTGGAGATCACGCGCACTAAGTATGAGTTGGGATCCGCCAGTAAGCTCGACGAAAACCAGGCGTTGGGCGTCTATAAAGGTACGGAATCGAGTATTCTGACGCTCCAGACGTACTATCAACAGACGCTCAATAGAATGAGTATCTTATTGGGACGCACCCCGGGCTACGTCGACTCTATCATGAAGGAAACGGAAGATCAAGGGATCCCGCAAGCGCCTGAAGAGATTCTCGTCGGCATACCCGCCGATCTTCTGCGAAGACGTCCCGATATTCGCGCGGCGGAACAGCGCGTTATCGCTCAGAACGCTCGCGTCGGCGTCGCGATTGGTGATCTGTACCCGATCTTCTCGCTTAACGGATCTTTTGGTCTTGATTCCGATAAGCTTGAAAATCTCTTTGAGGGCAACTCCATCAACGCGTCGATCGGACCTTCATTCCGTTGGAATATCTTGAACTTTGGCAAGTACCGCTTCAACGTTGAGGCGCAGCGCTTCACGCATCAGGAATTGATCGTCGCGTATCGCCAGGCAGTGTTGGAAGCGGCGCAACAAGTCGACGATTCGCTGGTTTCTTACGTCAATGAGCGCGATCGCGTACAAACGCTTTCCGACGCAGTTGACGCGTATACTGACGCGTACAACCTTTCGAAGGAGCGTTATCAAAGCGGTCAAATCGATTTCCAACGCCTGTTGGATTCCCAAGCGGGCAAGTTGTCGTATGAATTGCAGTTTATCCAGTGCCAAGCGAGCATGATGGTTGCAATCGTTCAGCTTTACCGCTCGTTGGGCGGCGATTGGATGGGTTCTGCGACGACCGCTTCGGACGAGTACGCGCCGATGGGGCAAAACGAAACGAGCGGACGGAATTCAGTCGCTTCGAATCGCGCAGGAACGCCTGGGCGCTATACGACGCGGCGTGAAGAGAGCGCCGATCCTAACGCGCAGTGGCGCGAACGTCAGGAGCGCAGTCTAGAGCGCGTAGCTATGGCGCTGCGCGAGGAAGAGATTCTTAACGAATCGGCTGATCCCGAGCAATAACACACTCTGGATGGGAGCGATTTTAAGATTCGACGGAACGTCGGACGACGCGACGACGCGTGATTCCGAACGCGCGCGTCGCGCACGGCGACGGGATTTTATCGAGCGCTTCTCCGCTACGAAAAGCCTCCTTACGTAATTTGACGCCGGAAAGCGTTTCGCTTTCATCCTAAACCTGGACCCCTGTGGACCTAGCGTTCGCGGGGGTTTTCTTTTTCTTGTGTCAGCGCCGGACGAAATTGGAGTTTTTGATAAATTTTCAGCGTATTTTCTGTTTTGACCTTTTTATTTTTTATGCGCACTTTAAAATAGACGGCAACATTGCCTAGTATGCCTATTTTAAACTTCGCTTCCTAGTCTGTGTTGAATTAGCCGTTTAGAGGCGAGCCGCGCTGAGCGCGAACTCGTCAAAATATAGCTGAATCGCCCTATTGCGCGTCTCGTGGCGTCGCATTTTTAGCACAAGGAGTTACTAATGAAAGGTCGTTTCTTATGGTCAGCCGCGCTCGTCGCTCTCGCGCTCGCTAGTTTCGCGAACGTTCAGGCGACGGCGCAGGGAGAGGACGGCGCGTCCGTCGAGCCAACGAAATTACTGCGCTATCCCGACGTTTATCAAGATCAGGTCGTCTTCTGCTACGCCGGCGATCTCTGGAAGAGCGATTTCGACGGAGATAACGTCGTTCGCCTCACCGCTCATCCAGGGCTCGAAGAATTCCCGAAGTTCTCGCCCGACGGCAAGTGGATCGCATTTACCGGTCAGTACGACGGCGACGATCAGGTCTACGTCATTCCGTCCCAGGGGGGCGAGCCGCGTCAGTTGACCTACTATCCGACGCCAGCCGGCGCGCCGCGACGCGGAATCGAAGCTCAAACGCTCGGATGGACTCCCGATAGCGCTCAGGTCATGTTCCGCTCCAAACGCGACTCGGACGAAGTCGATTCGCTCACCAACATTTACCTCGTTTCCGTCGACGGCGGTCTGCCCGTTAAGATCGGCGTGCCCGTCGCGGGCGCAGGCGATCTGTCCCCCGACGGAATCAAGCTCGTCTATTCGCCCCTCTTCCGCGATTTCCGACACTGGAAGCGTTACGAAGGCGGCTGGGCTCAGTATCTGCTAATCTTTAATCGCGAAACGAAAGAATTCTCCGAGATTCCAACGACCCCGCGCACCGACCGCGACGCGATGTGGGTCGGCGATTACGTCTACTTCGTTTCCGATCGCGACGGCACGATGAACCTCTACAAATATGTTCCCGAAGACGAAGGGAACCCCGTTCAGAAGATTACCGATTCCCAAGAGTGGGACGTTCGCTGGGCGTCTTCCGACGGCGCAAATCAAATCGTCTACGAGCTTGGCGGACTCCTGCGCGTCTATAACGCCGAGAACGGCGAGACGCGCGAGCTTGCGATTAACGTTCCTCACGACGGTCTCGCGGCGCGTCCTTCTCGCGTTCGCGCATGGAACAATATTGAGACGTACGATCTGAGTCCCGAAGGGAAACGCGCGCTCTTCACCGCTCGCGGCGATATCTTCACCGTGCCTCAAGAGAACGGTCTTACGCGCAATCTGACGAATAGCTCGAACGCGCACGATCGCGCGCCCGTTTGGTCGCCGGACGGTCGCTGGATTGCCTTTATCTCCGACGAGACCGGCGAAGATCAGGTCTACGTTATCGATCAGAAGGGCGAGAAGGAGAAGGTTCAATTAACGAACTCCTTGCGAGCCAAGCTAGATTCTCTGCAGTGGGCTGGCGACAATAAAGCGCTTTCTTTCCGCGACTCGATGAATCGCCTGTACGTCGCGACCCTCGATTATGAAAATCCCGCCGAGGCGCCGAAGTTGATCGAAGTGATCGAAGTAGCGCGCGACAAGTACGCGAGCTTCCCCGACGCGAGCTGGTCGCCGGACGGCGCGTACCTTGCGTACGAATTGAGCGAGAGTAGCGAGTACGACGCAATCTACATTTGGGAGAAAGAAACGAAGACGTCGCGTCGCGTTACCGATCCTATGTTCAATAACTATTCCCCTGCGTGGTCGAGCGACGGCAATTGGCTCTTCTTTATCGGACAACGCGAGTTCTACCCGCAATTCAGTTCGATTGAGTGGAACTTTGCGGGCGATCGTTTCGACGGAATCTTCGCGCTCGCGCTTCGTAAGGACGTCGAGAACGTCTTTGTCGCTAAAAGCGACGAAGCGCCGGAATCAGAAGTGAAGACGGACGGAGAAGACGCCGAGAAAAAGGAAGAAGAAAAGAAGGACGAGGGATCCAAAAAGATCGATTTCGACGGACTTGAAAGCCGCGTCGTTCGTTTGCCGATTCCCTCGGAGAATTACAGTTCGCTCTCTTGCGCCGGCGATTTCCTTTTCTTCGTTCAGGAACCGGAAGAATTCTACGGTCGCGATCGTAACGGCGTTCCCAAGCTCAAGTCGTTTGATCTTAAGAATCAGAAGTTGAACACATTCTTCGAAGACTTCAGCGGCTACGCGATCTCTGCAGACGGCAAAAAGCTCTTAACGCACAAAGCGGGCTACCGTATGTACGACGTTGGCGCGACGGGCGGCGATTCCAAAACATTTGCCGTCGACACGATGTACTGCGACGTCAATCCGCGCGAAGAATGGAACGAGATCTTCGAAGAGGTCTGGCGCCGCTTCCGCGACTATTTCTACGTTAAGAATATGCACGGGCTCGATTGGGACGCCGTCGGGCAGCAGTACCGCGAACTTCTGCCGTACGTCGCTCACCGTTCTGATTTGACCTATATTCTGACGGAAATGATTGCCGAGCTCAATATTGGGCACACCTACGTCGACGGCGGCGATTACGTCAGACCGGAACGACCGGTTGTCGGTTTGCCCGGCGCGACCTTTGCGCTCGACGGCGAGAAGAATCTCTATCGTATTGAGAAGATCTATCCCGGTCATAACGAGGAGCCGAAATATCGTTCGCCGCTAACGGAACTCGGCGTCAACGCGTCCGAGGGCGACTACGTCCTCGCGATCGACGGCGTTAAGCTCGAAGGGAACGACAACCCGTATCGACTCCTCCAGAATAAGTCGAATCGCGTTGAGCTCAAATTGAGTAAAGACGGCTCCGAAGAGAACGCATGGACGACGACCTACAAGCCCGTCGATTCCGAAGACAATCTCCGCTATTTGAACTTCGTCCTCGATCGCCAGCGACGCGTTACCGAACTTAGCGACGGACGACTTGGCTACCTCCATATTCCCGATATGGGCGGCAACGGCGCGTACGAGTTCATTAAGTGGTATTACCCGCAACTGCGTAAAGAGGGGATCGTTATCGACGAACGTAGCAACGGCGGCGGCAATATTTCGCCGTGGATTATTATGCGTCTGAACCAAAAGGTTCTCGGCACGCGCTACGGCAAAGTGCGCGAGACGCCGACGACCTATCCGACGATAGCCACTACCGCGAAGTTTATTTGCCTCCTCAACGAAACGAGCGCCAGCGACGGCGATATTTTCCCGTATTACTTCCGCAAGGCGGGACTCGGCAAGCTTGTCGGTAAACGAAGCTGGGGCGGCGTCGTCGGTATTTCCGGACGCGGACCGCTTCTCGACGGCGGCGCCGTCTCCGTGCCCCTCTCCGCGACGAATAGCGAAACCGGCGAGTACGTTATCGAAGGGCACGGCGTCGACCCGGATATCGAAGTCTGGCAAGATCCGCAAGCGGTTCTCGAAGGGCGCGACCCCCAACTTGAACGCGGCGTCGAAGAGCTTCTCAAGGACCTTGAAGAAGATCCCCCCGTTAAGCCGACCCGTCCGGAAGATCCGGATAAATCCAAGGGCGCCGTTGCCGACTATACGCAAGAGTAACGGTTTAACCTCCGACTTTAGAGGCGTTGATTAGAAAACCGTCCTGAAGGCAAACGCTTTCAGGACGGTTTTTACATTCTGAGAACCGACAATGAAAGCAAGGAGCGCGTAGTTGCACTAGAAATATCGGCATGTCGAGCTTGGCGGTTTGTTGTCGATTCGAGGCGTTAAACGACGACATATCACAAGCCTATTTTAAGTAGCAAATCCGAACATATTCAAAAAACGACTTCCTACTGGAGCTTGGGCTCTTCAACTTTTTCCCCGTTCAATTGCTTTGCCTGTTCCCCCGGCTCATAGACGCCATAGAATGGCACGTTAATATCCATCCACAAATAGAGCTTTCGACGATCGTCGTCGGAGAGTCCGATCTTTGCGTGAGTTTCGTCGTTAATTATGCTGGACAGCGGCGAAATATCGGCGCCGCATTCGCCGGGAATCGTAACGATCTCGCGATAGGTGTTGCCGCCCCATTCGTACCATTTCAGGTAGGGAACGAGTTGCGCGTAGCTCTTGGTATAGGGCGGTTGAATTTCGCCCGTGAGAGTCGGCGTGTGAGAATCCTCGCTCCCATCGTGGCACGATACGCAATTGCGATCGAGTATCGGCTGGATGAAACGCGGATAGGAGATAGGACGAAGATCTTCGTCTGCGGGCGCGATTGTCGAAGGCTCGCGCAGAGACGCCAAGGCACGCTTTTCATTAGCGTTTGCGAGCGTCGTTTGCGTCTGTTCGTGGCAACCGACGCATCCGCGATTCTCGCCCGGCTGGAGGTAGACGATACTGCGCATTGATTGCACTGCGCGACCCGACTCGTCGAGCGCTTGGAAATAAAGCGGGACTTTCGCAGGCGCCTGGAAGTGCGCGCTACCGTCTTCTTCGACCGGAACGGTTCCCAAGACCATGCGCGCGTTCGCCGAGCCCGGTTGGCCGATTCTAGGACGATCCGATTGATAATCGGGCGCTTTGGGGAGCAATTGGACGACGCGCAATTCCTTGACCTTGCGATCTTTCGGGAGGGGCATAAGTGATTCGTAGACGTTGGAAAGGACAAAAGTTCCAACGTTCTCGTCGGCGTCGTTCGGGATGGAAGTCGGGCGAACGGCGGGCTTTTCTCGTTCGACGAGTGGTAGCGGATAGAGACAGGATTCGTCGTTTTCGTCGTTCTGATAGAGAAGTTCAAGATTGCCGAAACGGTCGGCGTAGTAGAGTCCGAGCTTACCGCAGGATTTTGTTCCGCCTAGATAGCCGCCGAGAGGATCGTGGCTATAGGACGCTAGCCACGCGTCTTCCGAGAGAGGGTAGGGACTGAAAAAGTACTGTTGGCAAACTTGATTGCCGGTCGTATCGACTTCCGGACAGGGAATATTGGGGGTGAGTCTTTCGATCGATTGCAAATCGTCCTGCCCAGTCTTTTCGTCATATCGCGCTTTCGAGGGATCGAAGAGGAGAACGGTTCCCCCCACGTCAAGATGATGCGCGCCGCCAATGAACATGATCTTATTCGAGTTGGGAACCTCTTTCGCTTGGT
>CADCOO010000178.1 GCA_902803085.1 uncultured Planctomycetota bacterium | reverse complement strand
GCGCGCAACGGGGTCGTATGGGGCGGCGAGGGTAAGGAGAACGTCGACTTCTTCTCGCTGTATCCAAAGAATCGAGAAACGCAGAAGAACGAAAATACGCGAAGTCTCGCGCTGGTTGTGAATTATGGCGCTTTTCGTTTCTATACGGGCGGCGACGCTTCCGGCGTTATTCTCGATAATGAAGGAAAGAACGCCGATTTCGAGGGCGCGATCGGTCGCGCGGTCGGGCCGGTCGACGTCTGTAAGGCGAACCATCACTCCTATCTGGACTCGACGCCGAAGACGTTCGTAAACGCGGTACAGGCGCGCGCTTACGTCGTATGCGTTTGGGATCGTTGGCATCTTCAAGACAATACGGCCTCGAATATGTGCGACGACACGGCGACCGGCTATCCGGGACCGCGCCTCATGTGTCCGACGCAGGTCCACCCCGGCAACGCGGAAATGATGGAAGGGAAGCCGTGGCGCAATCGTTTGGTCGAACGGGGCGGACACGTCGTCGTTAAGGCGTACGACGGCGGCGCGCGGTACAAGATTTATTATCTCACGCACCGCGACGAGAGCATGAAGGTCGAATTGGTCTTTGGTCCCTTCGAATCGAAAGGCGACGCGAAATCGTAACTTATGGAATCGGAGACGTTACAACAATGATGAATCGACGAAATTTCATTCAGCGCGCGACGTCGGCGGGCGTCGCCGCCGCGCTCGGCGCTCATTGCGCGCCTATTCTCTTTGCGAACGCGCCCGATCCGAATAATCCGAACGATCCCAACGCGATTCTCGATCCGGATCATGAGATCGGCAAGCCGTACGTCGGCTGGAAAGAAGGCGAGCTCGACTTGCACTTTATTCACACCGGCATAACGGAAAACTGCTTCCATATCTACCCGGACGGCACGACGACGCTCCTCGACTGCGGCGATCGCAACTGGAAGAAGTTCGGCAAGACGTCGTGGAATCCAACGAAGAAGGACGAAGCGGCGTGCCAGCCGAAGCCGGACGATTCTCGACGTTGCGGCGAATGGGTCGCGCGTTATATTAAGCGCTTGCTGCCGAATCTTGAAACGATCGACTATGCGATCGCGTCGCACTTTCATACGGATCATACGGGCGGCTCGGGCGCCGGTCTTCGGCGAAAGGGTCTCGCGGGGGACGCGGACTACATGATTAGCGGCATATCGCACGTCGGCGAGTATTATCGATTTGGCGTTGCGTTCGATCGCGGTTATCCGACGTACGATCGTCCGACGACCTGGTCGCCAAAAGAGCGCGAGAATCTTATCAAATTCTGGGACTATGCTGAGAAAACTCAAGGACTTAAACGCGAGGAGTTTATCGTCGGCGCGCTCGATCAGATTAAGCTGACGAAAGCGCCGGAGAAGTATAACTTCCACATTCGCAATCTCGCGCGCAACGGGGTCGTCTGGGGCGGTCCGAACGGCGAAACGATCGACTTCTTCGAGCGCTATCCGCGCAATAAGGAGGAAAATCAAAACGAGAACACGCGCAGTCTTGCGAATCTCATCCAATACGGCGCGTTCCGCTTCTATACCGGCGGCGATCTATGCGGCGTTCTGCGCGACGACGACGATAACGACGTCGATTACGAAGGGCGCGTCGGTCGCGTCGCCGGTCCCGTCGACGTTTGCAAGACGAATCATCATTCTTCCGGCGACGCGATGCGCGCGAGCTTTGTAAAAGCGATTCAGGCGCGCGTCTATATTACATGCTGTTGGTGGATGGGGCACCTGAATATGGGAACCTCGAAAACCATGTGCGATTCGAACCTTTACGAAGGCGCGCGACTCCTGTGTCCGACGGATCCGCATCCGATGAACGCCGAGAAGCTCGTTGGCCAGCCGTGGCGCGGATCGCTCGTTGAACGGATAGGCCACGTCGTCGTTAAGGCGTACGACGGGGGCGCGCGTTACAAGGTTTACTATATTACGGCGGAAGACGAGTCGTCTCGAGTCGATCTCGTTTTCGGTCCATTTGATTCCAAAGGGGACGCGTCGGTTACCGTCTAACGAGGCAGGCGCGTCTAGATCATGAAAAGAACTTTAGTTTTTACGCGGTAAGTTTTTTAATATCAAAGGAGTATTAATGAAAAAGATCTTCCTTACGCTCGGCGCGTTATGCGTCGTCATAACGTCGTGCGCAAGCGCGATTTTTGCGCAAGACGCGCCGAAGCAGGCGATGCGCGAAGTTCCGTTCGTCAACGTTAAGCTCGACGACAATTACTGGGCGCCGCGCATTGAAGCGAATCGCGTCGTTTCCGTGCCGCACAATATCAACTGGTGCGAAAAGGAGACGGGACGCATTAACAACTTTAAGATAGCCGCCGGGCTCATGAAGGGCGAGTTCAGCGGGATTTACTTCGACGATTCCGACGTCTATAAGATCGTGGAAGGGTTCGCGTATTCGCTCGCGGCGCATCCGGACGACAAACTGAAGGCAAAGGCGGACGAGTGGATCGACTACTTCGGTAAGGCGCAGCAGGACGACGGCTATCTCATGTGCTACTTCACGATCGCCAAGCCGGACGAGAAGTGGACGAATCTCGCCTCCATGCACGAGCTGTATTGCGCGGGTCACATGGCGGAAGCCGCGGTAGCGTATCAGCGCGCGACCGGGGACGATAAGTTCGTTAAGATCAATCGTAAACTTCTCGATCTCATTTGCAAGCGCTACGGTCCGAACGAAGGTCAGCTCAAGAACGTGGCTGGACACGAGGAGATCGAATTGGCGCTCGTTAAAATGTACCAACTTACGGGCGATCGCAAGTACTTGGACGAAGCGAAGTTCTTTATCGATACGCGCGGCGTCAAAGAGGGACGTGAAAAAGG
>CADCOO010000177.1 GCA_902803085.1 uncultured Planctomycetota bacterium | reverse complement strand
GACGCGACCGCCTGCTTTGAACACTGGCTCAGTTGCGTAACCTGCCATCCGGACGCGCGCGCCGACGGATTCAACTGGGATTTGCTCAACGACGGAACCGGCAATCTGAAGAATACGAAGAGCATGCTCCTGTCGCACGAGACGCCGCCGTGCATGATATCCGGTATTCGCGCGGACGCCGAAACCGCCGTTCGCGCTGGGTTTACCCACATTCTCTTTATGCATTACGACGAGCAAAACGCATGCTGCGTCGACGAATTCCTCAAGGCGCTCCAGCCGCTTCCGAGTCCGCATTTGGTCGACGGCGAATTGAGCGAATCGGCGAAGCGCGGCAAAGCGCTCTTTGAGAGCGATCGAATTGGGTGCGCGACCTGCCATCCGAAAGATTCCTACTTTACCGATATGCGCCTCCATCGCGTCGGCTCGCAGGATCCCAACGATTTTATCGACAAGTTCGACACGCCGACCCTAATCGAAACGTGGCGCACCGCTCCTTATCTCAATACCGGCGCGCACACGACGATTCGCGAACTCCTCGAGATTGGCAAGCACGGCGTTAAAGACGGTCGATTTGACGAACTCACAAAAGAAGAACAGGACGATTTGATCGAGTACGTCCTGTCCTTGTAACTCGTTAAGATGAAAGGCGCGCCTGTCTCGACTACGACCGCCTTGCGCGCGCAAGTTGCGCGTTCGACGACACACAATCCTATCGCAACGTTTTAACGGAGCATACGATGAAACATTTCCTAAACCTTTGCATAACAGGCGCGCTTGGCGTCATGCTCGCGCTCTCGGCGAACGCCAACGCGCAAGAGAAGCTCGTTTTCGACTTTGAAACCGGCGAGCTGGAAGGCTGGTCGATCGTCGAAGGCGCCAATACGAAACCGATCGGCTCGCGCGACGTTGAATTTCACAATAATTCCGTCTCCTACGATAAGAGCGGAAAATTCTATTTAACGACCCTCGAGTCAACCGCAAACGACTCGCCGACCGACGACACAATTTGTATTATCGAATCGCCCGTCTTTACGATCGACGGCGACCAAATTCAGTTCCTCGTCGGCGGCGCCGGCAATCGCCCAGAAGAACGCGTCGAACTGGCGCTACTTAAAGAGGACGGCGACCTCGAACCCGTACTTTCCGCTAAGGGAAAGGACGATCAGAAACTTGACCGCGTCGCATGGGACGTTAGTCAATTTCGCGGACGACGCGCAGTAATTCGCGTTGTCGATCTTGCGACCGGAGGGTGGGCTCATATTCGTTGCGACGCGTTCCAAATACCCGGCCGGCTCGATTCAAACGGCGCCGCGTTGCGCGCAAGCTACTTAGAGCGCGTCGCGCAAGAAAAGGCGGAACGCGAGGCGGCGGCGCGCGCTAAGGTCGCTGAACTTCTGCCCGATTCGGTTATTTACGTACGGCGCAATCAGTATCGTCCTGACCATCATAATACGGCGACGATCTTTCAACGCGGCGAGATTAACGAGGGGAGTTTCGTCGGAGGGTCCGCGTTGGCGTTGTGGTTCCCGAAAGACGGGCGCTCGAAGGACTTGCTCAGATTAGAAAATGGAATCGTTCGCGATCCCTGTCTCTCCTTCGACGCTAAAAAGGTTCTCTTTTCCATTCGTCTGTCGAAGGACGACGATTATCATATTGCCGAAATGACGATCGACCCTAAACGCGAGACGATCGTTCTGACCGGTAGCGAGACGCGCGAGGAAATCGCCGCTATTCCGGGCTTTAAGCAGTTGACTTTCGTCAAAGGCGCGTCCGATATTGACCCGATCTATCTGCCGACCGGCGAGATCGTCTTTTCCTCGACTCGGGAGCCGAAATACTGTATGTGTAATCGGCACATTATGTGCAACTTACACAAAATGAACGCCGACGGAAGCAATATTGAGCAGATCGGCAAGAGCACGCTCTTCGAGGGGCACTCCGCGCTCCTCGCCGACGGACGCATAATTTACGATCGTTGGGAATACGTCGATCGGAACTTCGGCGACGCGCAAGGCGTTTGGGTGACGAATCCCGACGGTTCCAAGCACGAAATCTTCTGGGGCAATAACACGGCGTCCCCCGGCGGCGTGATCGACGCGAGACCGACCCCGGACGACGACTCCCTCTTCGTTTGCGTCTTAGGGTCTTGCCACGACCGACCGTGGGGCGCGATTGCTCTTATTGATCGACGACTCGGCGCCGACGGTCGCAAGCCGATCGTTCAGACGTGGCCGCCGGAAACGATCGATTGGGTCTCCGACGACCCCGCGAGCGATCCGTTCCTGGAAGCCGTTAGGTACGATACTTTTAGAAACTCGCCGCGTAAGTATGAAGATCCGTTCCCGTTGGAGGACGGTTACGTCTTAGCGTCGGGACAGACCGGCGTCGGGGAAGAGATGGGAATCTATCTCCTGTCTCCCGACGGGGACGCGACGCTCGCGTTTACGGACGCGCCCGGCTGCTACGATCCGATTCCGGTAGCTCCGACGCTCGCGCCGCCGACGATCGCGGACCGCGTGCGTTACGAGGACTCGAACGGCTATTTCCACGTCTCGAACGTCTACGAAGGGTTCGGTATGGACAAGGTCGAGAAGGGCGCCGTTAAGTATCTTCGGGTTGTGGAATCGCCGGAGAAACGATTCTGGACGAGTCCCGACTGGCAAGGCAGCGGAACGCAAGCGCCAGGAATGGCTTGGGACGACTTTAATAATAAGCGGATTCTCGGCGTCGTCGACGTTAAAGAAGACGGAAGCGCGTCCTTTGCGGTTCCGGCGGAGAAGTTCGTTTACTTCCAACTTCTCGACGAGAATTATCAGCTCGTCCAGTCGATGCGCAGCGGCATAATGGTTCGACCCGGCGAGACGAACGCGTGCGTCGGCTGTCATGAAAGTCGTTTGGACGCGCCGAGTTCCGGTAGCTTTGCCGGCGCGCAGGAATCCGGCGAACCGCAGGCGCTTGTTCCTCAGTTTGGCGAAACGTCGCCGAGACTCTATAGCTATTTGGAAGAAGTTCAGCCGGTCTTCGACAAATACTGCGTCGCGTGCCACGACTTCGGCAAGCCCGCGGGCGAAAAGCTCGTATTGGCAGGCGATCGCAATCTTGCGTTTAACGCGTCCTATTGGCAGATTCGCGCAAAGGGCTACGTTCGCGTGCCAGGCGCCGGTCCGCACAATGTTCTGCCGCCTTACGAATGGGGCTCGACGAAGAGCAAACTAGCGCAAATCTTTATCGAGGGGCATGAGAATAAAGAGATCGATCAAAAGCGCAAAGAGTTAGGGCTCTACGTCGATAAGGAAACGGACCCGGACGCGGCGCTGCGCGTCTTTACGTGGATCGATATTAACGCGCCGTACTATCCGACGTACGGCAGCGCCTATCGCGGCAACGCGTACGGTCGTTCGCCGCTTACGCAGGAGGAAACGAAGCGGCTGGAAGAACTAACCGGTCTTAAAGGGCTCGACTTAGCGCAGGCCGTTTCGCTCGATCGTCCGGAACGCAGTCCGTGCCTTAACCGTTGGGGCGCCGCCGACGCGCTTGTTTCCAAGGAATATCGTGAAGCGCTCGATATTATTGCGCTTGGTAAGGATCGGTTGGCGAAACAAGGACGCGGCGAAGAGTCCGATTTCCAGCCGGTCGCCGACGTCGAAGTGGATCAGGAAAAGCGGTACGAGTATTTTCAAGCGAGAGCGCAGCTTACGCGCGACGCCAAACGCGCTAAGAAGGAACTTAACGATCTCCAGATCGACGAGATTCTAGGCGCGACGTGGCGAACTAGCGTCGACGCGCAATAACTGGTTTGATAACGACCCACAGCATATGAGAAGAATGAGAAACGACATGAAACGAACACTATGTTGGCTGTTGTGCGTCGCGCTCGTTAGTCCGATCGTCGCCTGCCTAGCCGCTGAAAACGAGCCGATCGAAGCGCGCGTTATGCGACGCGGACTCTCCCTCGAGTCTGCTGAGAATAAGCGCGCGATCGAGCCTAGGATCGGACCGGCGACGTTTGCGTCCGGCTATGTTGAAAGCGCGCCCGGCGTCTTTCGTTGCGAGGTTGCCAAGGAAGGCGAGGACGGCAAGGGCGTCCGCTTCTATTACGAGCTCAATCAAGAGGTTCCGACGCCGATCGTCGCGACCTGTTGGAGTCGCGGCGAGGACGTGCAGGGAAACGTCGGGTCCGACTATTCCCTCTATCTCGACGTAATCTATGCCGACGACGCGCCGCTTTGGGGACAGGTCGCGACTTTTCCCGTCGGCGATTCCGATTGGTCGCAAGGGCGCGTTATGGTCTTTCCCGACAAGCCGATTAAATCGATATCTTGCTACGGCATGTTTCGCGGACACGTCGGCGCCGTCGAGTTCAAGGACTTCGAGCTCTATGAGTACAAGTTTGCAAATCAAGTCGCGTATTTCGACGGCGCGCCCGTTGAAATTTCGGCTGAGAACGCGCCCCTGGACGCGCCTTGCTGTCTGTTTCGCGAGGCTGGCGGCGACGAATTCTCCGGACTCCGACTCGACGGGAAATGGACGCCTGGGACGCCGGGACGCTGGAACGACGTTCTCGTCTGGCGTCAGCGCGCTGAAGATCGGCACGGTACGGTAGAGTTGCCGATCAAGCTCAGAAACGCGTCCGGCGAGGATCGCGCCTTTACTTTCTATTTCGTCTTTCCGATTCCTCAGTGGTCGGACGAGAACGCGACGCTTCTCTGGTACGACGGTCCGCGCGCCGCGCGCGAAGTCGGCGCGAACGAATACCGCGCGACGCGAAAGTTGCAGGAGGTCGGTCGCGGCGAGACGTCGTACTATCCGCTCGGAGTCGTCGGCTATCGTCTGCCGAGCGACGAGCGCGCGCGCGATCGCGAGTTGGGCGCGCTTAGTCTCGGCGTTAGTCCGGATTATCCCGCGTTCTATCGCGTCGTCTGCAACGGCGCGACCCGCGAACTCTATCTTGCGTTCGATCTTGCCCTTACGGCGGAGTCCCCTGAAGCGGAGTTGCGAATTCCGATTCTCGAATTGCAGACTTCGAGCGCCGAGGGCAAGTACTTTTATCCGTGGTTTGGCGACGATCCGATCGGATCGAATCCATTTCGGGTCGCGTGGGATAATTACCGCATGGCGTATCCGGACGCGTTCCGCGTTCTCGCTCAGAAGCAGGGGAATTGGATGGCGTTCGCTAAGGTCTCAAAAGTTAAAGATTGGCAAGATTTTGGCTTTCAGTTCAAGGAGGGGATCGACGAGACGGACGAGGACGACGCGCGCGGACTAACGAGCTTCCGATACACGGAGCCGATGACCTGGTGGCAGCAGATTCAGAAGTCCGAGACGTCCCCGAAGTCGAGGCCGGCGGCATTGCAAACGGCGAAAGAGATCGCTCTTAAAAACGAGCGCAATGCGAACGGTTCGCTCGCGTGGAACGTCGGCGAGGCGCAATCGCTGTTCACGACGGGCTTTCGGGACGAGAACGGCGAGTTCTTTGGCAATCTTCTCGACACGCCGTGGTGCGACGGCGTCGTGTGGAGTATGAACGACGCGCCCGGACTCGCGCGCCTGGCGAAAGAGGGCAAGCTCAAGAACGCGGACAATGCGGCGCTCTTCGACGCAGGAATCGAACCAATCGCGGGATTTGAAACGAAGTGGAACGAAAAGCTCGCCGACGAGTTGTACGGTAAGCCGATTGATCCGACGACGGCGCCGACGACGCGCGACGAACTTATCAAAGCGCAGGCGCAGCCGGGCGTCGACGGCGAATATATCGATTCTAGCGAGGGTTACGTAACGGCGACGCTCGATTTTGATCGTTCGCACTTTGCCGGCATGACGACGCCGCTGACCTTTGACGCGAAGTCGGGTCGACCGGCGATCTTTCGCGGGCTGATCGCGTTCGAGTACGCGCGCCAGATAGCGCAAGACGTCCACGCGCGCGGCAAATTGGCGATGGCGAACGCGACGCCGACGCTCCATTTCTGGCTGGCGCCGCTTTTGGACGTCCTCGGCACGGAGACGAACTGGCGCTGGGGCGGCGATTGGCGACCTATGCCCGACGACGAACTTCTCTATCGTCGCGCCATGTGCTGCGGCAAGCCGTACTGCTTCTTACAGAACACGAACTTCGACGAATTCACGCGCGAACATACGGAACTCTATATGAAGCGCGCGCTTGCCTACGGCATGTTCCCGAGCTTCTTTAGTCAAGACGCGTCGACGCGTCATTATTTCGACAATCCGGATCTTTACGAACGCGATCGCGCGCTCTTTAAGAAATATATGCCGATCGTAACGGCGGTCGCGGAAGCGGGCTGGGAGCCGATCCCGCTCGCGGAAGCGTCGGACGCGGCGATTTACGTCGAGCGATTCGGCGCGATCGACGGGTCGCCTTGCGCGTCGAACCCGTTGCGCGAGCAAGACGCGGTTTATCTGACGGTCTTTAACGATTCTAAAGAGCCGAAAGAGGCGCGCGTTGTTCTGAACAGGTATTTCGCCGGGGTACTCGCTAATAAGAACGCGACGATTCGCGAACTTACGCAAGGCGTCGACGTTGAGTTGAAGGACGCCGCGTTTGAGATCGGCGCGCTCGACGGTCAGGACGTTCGCGTTTATGAAATCCGCTGGAACTAATTTATATATGAGAGGTAACGCAATGAAAATCACTCGTCGCGACTATTTGAAATCGCTCGCCGTCGCGCTAGTAGGCTCGTCGACGGCGGCGACCTTTGGGGACGAAATCGCGCGTAAGGAACAACCGAAAGAGGACGCGCTTCATTTGAAGATTCTTTCCTACAACATCCAGATCGGGCGCGCGCCGGGCGGCTCGTACTCCAATCCGGCGGAAGCGTTCCTCGATCGAACGGCGGAGGTCATTAAGAACAGCGCGCCCGATATTGCGGGACTTCAGGAGGTCGATAAGAATACGGAGCGTAGCGGGATCGACGTCGATCAGCTTGGCGAGCTCAGTCGACTGACCGATCTCTATCCGACCTTCTCGCCGAAGCGCGAGCTTCCGGGCGGGCTATATGGAGTCGGCGTTTTGTCGAAAGAGCGCCCGATTACCGTCGAGACGGTTATTATGGAGGGCTCGGCGCACCCGCGCGCGTTGCAAATGCTCGAATTTGAGAAGTACTACTTCTTCAATACGCACCTTCCGCTCACGGCGCCATTGCGCCAGAAGGCGGTCCAAACGATTGATTCAGAAGCGGCGAAACGAACCGACAAGCCGATTATTCTCGTCGGCGATCTCAATGCGGAACCGACTTCGGAAGAGATCCAGACGTTGCGCAAGACGTGGACGCAGGTCAGTCCCGAAGCGCCGACCTTCCCGGCGCCAGAGCCGACAGTTCAGATCGACTATGTCTTCGTTCGCAACGCCGCTAAGATCGACGTCGTCAAGAGCGAAGTCGTTCCCGACCGCTCGACCTCGGATCATCGACCCGTCTTCTGCGAACTTACGATTCAATGACGACTGAGCGCGAACCGGATTTCTCGAATCCGTCCTGGTCGCGCGCCGACGCGATTATTACGCCTCGATTTACGATCGCGCCCCTGCGCCGACCGGAATTCGAGGCGTATCTCTACGCGCCCGACGATCTCGCGCAAGCGTGGCGACTCGACGTGCCCCTGGAGCGGCCGCCGCAGTATCAGCGGCGCGCGTTTGAGGCGCTCTACTGCAAAGGGCTGGCGTACGACGCCGAAAATTACGTCTGGGGAACTCTATGGCTCATTGTCGAGCGAGCGACCGCGCGCGTCGTCGGGCGATTGTGCTATAAGGGCGCGCCCCGAAACGACGCCGTCGAATTCGCCTACGCGACGGACCGGTCCGAGCGCAATCGCGGCGTTATGACCGAAGCGCTCCTCGGCGCCTGTCGCTGGCTTACAGAACGCGCCGACGTCGAGTTTGCGTTCGCCGAGACCACGAGAAAGAACGTCGCGTCGCAATGCGTTCTGATTAAGGCTGGGTTCGATCGGGTTAAGGAGGGAAAGGATACGATCTTGTGGGCGCGTAGCGTTTCTATTCCCGTCGGGTCTTGAGCATAGGCGATCGATTTTCGTCTGCGCGAGCGTAAAACCGCCCGTATCCCAAATCCGCGCCCCGAGCGACGAATTTGAGAGTGAAAACATGATGGCGCTCCTATGGAGCCCCGCATGAAATGAGGAAACAGACGTCGCAATGCGTAAAGAACAAACGACCCCACTACTGTCAAAACGCCAGCCGTTCCGAATTTGTCTGGAATAACGAAAAACGCGCTCAACGGCTCGTCGACGGCCTTCGATTGCGGCGTTGCCATTGGGTTGCCGTGACGTTTTTGTTTTGCAATGCGACAACCAATCCGTAACGCGCCAAGAAAGCGTCCGGCAGACTCATTCCACATTCATTTGTTTACAAACCTCGTTCAGCAATCGCGTGGCGTCCTCAATTATACCTGTAAATTGACCGGGACAATCTTTCTCGAACGCACGATAGATTTCAAGCGCTTCTTGCAATCCCTGTTTCGCTTCTGCGTGTCGACCAAGTCGATGGCGACAGCCCGACAGATTAACCAAAGCAAAGGCGAGATCGAGCATGCAACAGCCGGGTTGCGCCGCGTTGATTCGTCGTAAGATAGCGAGCGCGTCGGCGAATTTGGCTTCCGCGTCAGCGAAACGACCGCGTTCCGCATAAAACATCGCTAACTCAAACGACGTTTCCGCAATAAAGAACGCATATTCGCCAACGTTATCCTCTTGCGCAATCGCGAGCGCCTCAAGATAGTTTTCTTCCGCTTCCTCGTCTCGCGCGAGCTTAACGCGTTGCGACGCAAGATGGCGCAACGTATTCGCAAGCATCAAATCGTAATCCCAGTCGTCGAGCCCTTTGGCTATCAGACTCCGATAGATATCAACCGTCTCGGCGTATTTCTGTTCCGCTAAAAAAGGACTGTTTTGATCGGCATACACATTACCCAGACCATTCAGCGCGTTCGCTAAGGAATTGGCGTTCTCGTCCGTATCCTCAAGTCGTCGAAGGATCGAGATCGCCTCTTCAAACGCTTTTTCCGACTCGTCGTATTGGCGTTTCTCGAAAAGTAGGCACGCCAAAGAGTTCAAAGTCGTCGCAAGCTTCGCGTCGAACTCGTTGGGGAATCTTGCGAGGAAGGCGCGGTACAGCTCAATAACCTCGCGGTATCCTTTTTCCGCCTCGTCGAAACGGTTTGTTACTTTGTACAGTTTCGACAAATTCACAAGCGTGTGCGCATAGCCCGCTCCATATCCATAAGGGGTTGGCGCCATTAAGACGTTGTACAATCTCAGCGAATCGTTATAAGTGTTCTCCGCCGCCTTCCACTCTTGCACTTCGAAATAGATATCCGCACGAGCCGACATAATCCGCGCAATCTCCGCATAATACTCGAAAGTAGCAAATGACGCTAGCTTGTTGTAAGCGTCTTCCGCCTCGAGGTATTCTCTTTCCGCTTCGCAAAATTTACCTTGCTTAGCGTGGAGATCACCCAGAAGAGCGAGTACCTCAGCGAGCCCAGTTCCGCGTGAGTTGGGGTTCTCTTCTTC
>CADCOO010000176.1 GCA_902803085.1 uncultured Planctomycetota bacterium | reverse complement strand
ATGGCTTCTAGGAAGGCGGCGTCGTCCGGATTGAGCTTGAGAATACGATCGGAGATTTGTCCGACGGTCGTCAGCATTTTGGAGACCCACGCGGCGTACTCTTCCTCCGTTTCGAAGGAGACGTTCGAGGAGAAGAGCGCGTTCGCCTGTGCGACCAACTGCTCGGCGGTCGCGTTCGCCGGCACGACGAATTCAGAGCCGTCGGATTTTTTCGCGGGTTGCGCGTCGTTCTGGGCGGGCTGCGGAGCGACGGCGCCGATAGCCGGCGGAGTCGGATTTGCGGCGTTTACGGTCGTAGTGGTTCGATTTGCGGCGGGCGTTGCGATTTGCGGCGGCGCCGGGTTCGCGGTCGCCGGCATAGGCGCGAGATTCGCGTTGGGTTCGAGCTCTGGCGCGCGCTGATTTCGAGCGCCTAGTCTCGATCCTAGTCCTCCTCCCTGGGCGGCGCCGCCTAGTCTTCCAATCTGACCGTTAGCGATCGACGCGATAGCGCACGCGGCGCTCGCGATTATAACGCAGAATATTCTCATCGTATTTTTCATTATTGACGTAATCCGTTGCAAATCCGTTCGCTCGCCGCGCTTTCTCGGACCGTCCGACGCTTGTTTCGGCTCGGGGAGCGTTAATACGCGGGGATTGTAGCAAATATTTCGGAATGGGAAAATATGTCTTTTATCGGCGAGTTGAAACCCCACGTTCAAGGTCGTTCGATCGTAAAAATACCGACTTCGGCGGGCGGGTAGGATCGTCTTTTCTTGGGGGGAATCTCGGCGTCGAGTAGTTCGAAGTCGAAACGTTCGTCGGCTTCGATAACGAAGTTTGAGCCGTTCGGCGCGCGTTCGCGGAGCGTTGCGAGCAGATCGAGCATTTCGCGTTGCCGGTTAATCCAGAAGTCGTACGGCGGCGAGCAGAAGACGAGCCAGGGCAGGTCGCGCGGCAGCGTCGTCTGCGACAGAGGCTCGATCGGCGAGCGCGGCGCCGCCGAGTCCGGATCGAACGTCGCTAGTTTGCGCGCCCAGAAGAAGACGTCGGTCGTAACGAGCGTTATTTTATCCTGGAATTCCGGCGCCCGCGCGACGACCGCGTCTATATTGCGACGCGTTACCCGCGCCGTGGGGAAGTGGATTTCAATCGCCGTCGCCGAGACCGCGCCGCGACTGAGCGCCTCGAACGTCAGCGCGCCCGTGCCGGCAAAGAGGTCGAGCGCGTGCATGCCCTTCGGACGGTCGCCGAGCAGATTAAAGATCGCCTCGCGCGTGCGATCCTTCATCGGGCGCACGCGATTGTCCCCGGCGTACTCTAGTTTGAGCGCGCGCAGTTTGCCGCCGATAACGCGCAGCCCGACGGCGTCGCCGCGCTCGCCCGGCTCGCTGCCGACGTTGCGACCGCGTTTGCCGCGCTTGGCGTTCGGCGTTGCGTTTGCGTCGTCGTTCGGTTCGCGCTCGGGCCGTTCGCGCCTGCGATTTCTCCTTTCGCGCCGATTGCGGGCGCGTTCTTCGTCGCGCGGGTCGGTCGTAACGTCGCCGTTGGCGTATCGCCGGAGGTACTCGTCGCTCGATAGAATGGGCGCGTCGGCGTATTCAATCGCGTCGTCGCCGCGTTCGCCGCGTCTGCCGCTCGAACTCCGTTTTTTCACGTGGATTCCTCGTTTTTACCGATGGTTGTGCTCATAAGCGCCCGAAAACCGTTGGGAACGACTTGTCAGACGCCTCAATTTCCTTTATACTGTATCGTGCGTTCGCGACGTTGCGTTCGCGCGACCTGACGCCATTGTACACGATTTTACCGAACGCGCCAGGTCCCAACTTAAAAACGATCGTACGATCCTTTGGACGTGAGGAAGCGCTCACGGTAGTATTATGAAACAGATCATGCAAATTGTCGTAGGCGCGACGTTCGCGCTTGCATGCCTCGTCGGTTACTGTCAGGACGCGGCCGTCGACGCGACCGCAGCGGCGGACGCCGCGCAAGTCGTCGATCGCGACGGCACGCCGGAATTCGCCGCCTTCGCCAAGCAAATGCTCGATTATAAGGAAGCGCTCAAGAAACTGCGCGGACTCAAAGAGTCTTATCAAACGGCGACGCCTGAAGAGAAGGATAAGATCGTCGCGGAATTCACGCCGCTCGTTCAGGAGACGAAGGCGCGGCAGGACGCGCTCGTTCCGCTCGCGCTCAAAGCGTACGTTTCCGTCGACGGCCAGAATACGCAGGTGCGCGCCTTCCTGTGCTCCATGCTGCATTGGCTCACGGAGACGCGCGAGAATTACGAGGTCGCCTACGAGATTGCAAAGGTAATCTTCGACTATCCGCTTCCCGAAAATAGCGAGCAACTCTACGCGTTCGCCGCGTTCGCCGCGTTCTGCACGATGAATCTCGACGACGCTCAGGCATGGACGAAAGAGGCGGACGAGCGCAAAGCCTTCGCCAAAGTCGACCAAGATAATAAAATGCGCCT
>CADCOO010000175.1 GCA_902803085.1 uncultured Planctomycetota bacterium | reverse complement strand
GACAAGTTGCGCGTTCGGAATTGAGAAATCATACTCATATTCATAGACGACGGAAGCGCGATCGACGTCGGCGCGCGCAATTCGTTGCGCGGCAATACCTCGCGCGTCGCCGTCCAACGCGCTAAAATACTCCTCGAAGAAACTATACGCGCCAGAAAGGAAAACAATCGAGTTGTCCGTGGGAAAACACAAGCCTGCGCAGATCTTTTCGATCTTACCGACGTCTTGACCAGATTGATCAAGGGGCATGACAAGAGTGTTCTCGAAGACCTGCACTTCGTAAGAACCAAACGTTACTTTCTTCAGCTTGCTCTTATCCGCTTTTTCAAAGACAAAGTTCGAAATAGCCTCTTTGTCGTAGGGAGTCTTGGACCGCATATAGACGGCGTCGACGGGAGACGGAAACCCTTCCTGCAGAACCGAGTCGTCCTTGGCGTTTTTCAGCGCTTCAAAAGAAAACCCCTTGCTCGTGAGGACGAGTTCCGATTGTTCCAGCGCGCCTTCGACGGGAATTTCGAGCGCGTTCTGCGCGAAATACTCCACGACGTCGTCGCCTCCGCTGAAATCTCGAATTTTATCGGGAAAAATGACTTGCGCATAGTAGGCGCCCGGCGCGACAAACTCGGTGGGCAGATCGTTCTTAGCGCCCAGCGCGTTTAAAGTTGCGTCGTCGAGCGAGCGAATCTCGCGCATAAATTGCGGAAATTCAGGAGTCGTCGCGGCGGAGTTGCCGTCGGCTTGATCGTCCCCGTTCTCGCCGTCATTTTTGCAACCGACAAGCGCGAACGACGTCGTAATAATCAAAAGAAAAAGGATAGTGAGAAGATTTGTCTCTCGAAATTTCCAAGTAGTAAACATTGAACGATTCCTTCCTATTCGACCGAATAGACTTCAGGTCGACTCAAAGGCGACCTGGTAAATCAGTATAACGTCGGTTAAATTAACAGATCCAGCCACTAGCGATCATCACGCCGTTTCCGCCCAGGCGCGCTGCGGGAATTACGATCTTGACGAGGATAGCCGGTTCGCCGTTCCTTGTTGGAGTTATCGTCGCGTGGATCTCGCCGCAACTTGACGCCGTCCGGTAGATTCTCTTGACGAAATTCCTTCTTTTTACCGGCCCATCCCTTTGGCGGTTTGCCGTCTCTGCGCGCAAAGACCTGCGCGCCTCCCTGAGCGCCCTTTTGAGCGCGCTCATTCTTCCGACGAGCGTATTTGCCGTCTTTGGGCTCGCGTTTGTCGGAGTCTTGCGAGAGAGAGCGTTCTGGCGCGCGCGCCGCGTTTCGCTTCGAATCGATCACGAGCTCTTCGATCTCGCCGTCGTAAGGCTCGCCGTTTGCGAGTTCCTTCGCGCGCCGCTCCATCTCTTCAAATCGATCCTTGCGGCAAATCTGAAGAATAACGCTGTTGTATCCAGCGTCGGGAATCTCATATTCGTCAATTTTACGCAGCGCCAACTTATTGAGCAGATTATAGTGTCGCGCCTCGCCGCGCTCATCAGGCCAATTCGGGCCCTTGATTAGGAGCAGGCGATTAAAACGATTCCATACGGGCGCAAAGATCGTTAGTAGACTACGCATCTTTCCAACGGCGCGGACGGTCAGCGTATGGAAACGTCGTTCCTTGAGCAAATCTTCCGCTTTGGCGTACCACACGTTGATATCAAGCTCTAATTGATCGGCAATGTCGCCAAGCGCCGTCGCCTTTTTGCCCGTCGATTCGCAAAGTTCAACCACGACGTCCGGTCGCAAAATCTGAACGATCAATCCCGGGGCGCCGCCTCCTGACCCGACGTCGAGCACATGCTCGCCCTTTTGTAGAAGGGAAGCTAGGCGAATCGAATCGACAAGATCGCGCGCGACAAATTTGTCATAGGACGTATGACGCGTTAAATTGAGTCGTTCATTCCAAGTCCACAAAACGTCGCAATACTCGTTGATTTTTCCGACGACGGCGTCGGGAAGCTCAATTTGGTATCTGTCGAGCGCTTCCCTTAGCGAGCGCGACGCATCGTCCATGTTTTGCGCGTCGTCGGGCGCTTTTATCTCGGAGTCGTTTTCCCCCGACGCGTTAATCGCGTCGGTCGTCTCACGCTCTTCTCCGTTGTTATTCATATCTTCCATCATTAGGCGTATTATCTTTTCCCTCTATTTATACCGTACACAAACGATTCGTAGCGTCCGACTAGTCAAGACGTCGCGACAGTCGGTCTCCTTCATTATATCCCAAAAACCGTTTACGTCTCCCCTGAGTTTGTTAACAAAGGCCATTTTTTATTATTTTCCACTCGTCTTATTTAAGGCTTCGCGTCTTGACGCATGTTCCTCGTCGACTTATAATGGGCGCGAAAGACCTCGGCGCGCGTGCGCTCCTGGATCAACGTCAAGACCACTTCTAATAGATTGCGAGCGTTATGTTATGGAAAAAGCGACGTATAAAAGCTCCGGCGTCGACTTGGACGTCTATGCGGAATCGATGTCGCGTTTGCCGAAAATAGTCGGCAAGACGTTTTCACCGCGCGTATTGCGTTTAGACGGCGGCTTCGCCGGTCTCTTTCAACTCAACGGCTTGGTTAAAGAAGGAGGCGCGACGCGCAATTACGAGGATCCTGTCCTTGTAAGTTGCACGGACGGCGTCGGCACCAAGATCAAAATTGCCTGTCAGACGAACCGACATTCGACGGTTGGAATTGATCTGGTCGCCATGAGCGTTAACGACGCTATCTGCTGCGGCGCCGAGCCCCTTTTCTTTCTTGATTACGTCGCTTGTCCCAAAGACGATCCCGACCTTCTTGAGGAGCTCGTTACTGGAATTGCCAAGGGGTGCGAAGAGTCCGGGTGCGCGCTCATTGGCGGCGAAACGGCGATCCTTTCCGGAATGTACAATCCTGGCGAATACGATCTTGCCGGTTTTTGCGTCGGAGTCGCAGAGCGTTCAAAAATCATCGACGGGAAGGCAATCTGTGAGAACGACGTTCTCATCGGTCTCGCGTCGAGCGGATGCCACTCCAACGGCTATTCCTTGATTCGCCGCGTCGTCTTTGAAATCGCGGGACACAATCCCGACGATTTTGTTCCCGAACTTGGTAAAACAGTCGCCGACGAACTACTCACTCCAACTCGTCTGTACGTTAAGCCCGCTCTGGCGCTCTTCGAGCAATTTGGTGCAAACGACGGTATTCGCGGCGTAGCTCATATTACGGGGGGAGGATTGGTAGAGAATCTCTCCAGAATTTTGCCCGAAGGACTCCAATGCGATATTACGCCTGATTCCTGGGAAGTCCCGCCCGTCTTCAAGTGGATTCAGAAACTGGGCGCAATCGACGACGACGAAATGGAACGCGTTTTCAATCTCGGTCTTGGTCTCGTGCTCGTCGTCAAGCCGGAAATAGCCGACCAGGTTCAAAACGCGGTATCCGAGCTTGGTATCCGTAATTGGCGGGTCGGATCGATCAAACACGTTTAGGGGGCGTTTTCTAGGTCGCGTTTCCGGGGTTTTTATTTTTGACCCCAGGTGGGATAAAAAGTAGGGGACTCGTCAATGACTTCAGAAAAACGCTCCGACTCGGAACCGCGACCTGTCGCCGCCAATTCCCAAGAGCCTAAAATTCTCCTTGCAACCGACGAATCGAAGCTTTTGGGCGCCAACGTCTACGGAGCGAGTCCGGCTACGGCGGACGAAAGCGCCGCGTTGCGCTCGTTTCAATTTCGTTCTTTTCACTGTCCGATTTGTTTTGCCAACATAGCGATTAGGCGAGAACAGGCCGGTCAAAAACTCGTCTGTCCCGACTGTCTTTCAGAAATCGTCGCGCCTACCGATCTCAATTTCGACTCCCAAACGGAATACGAGGAACGGTACTTCAACGAAGAGAAAAGGAAACGCGACGAGCTCTTGTCTCCGGCGCGCAATCCGAATCGTATTGGACTCGATCTATCTGCCTCAAACGTCTACGGAGTCTCTCAATCTACTGAAGAGCCGGCTCAATCTGACGAATCGCTCTACGTTGCGATTCGTTGCGCCGTATGCGGCACAATAATGCAGGTTCCACGCGCCGAACTTGGCGCCAAGGTTCGATGTCCCGACTGTTTTACCGAAGTCATAGCGCGCGACGATAAAACGAACGGCGTTGAATCGTCGACGGAACGCAAAAGGCGCGAGGAAGAGAAGAAAAAACGCGACGAGCTCTACTCGCCCGCGCGTAATCCTAATCGCGAAGGAATTGATTTCGGAGCGCACGACGTTTACGGCGTAAGCGACGTTCAGCAGGCGTCCGCTCCGCAAAGCGCCTCGTCGGCGTCGCCAGCGCCCTCCGCGCCGCCGAAAGAGGCCAAACGTCCGAAGTCCGTTCTTTATCCCGTTCGATGCCGAGTTTGTGAAACTATCATGCACGTTCCGCGCGAACGTCTTGGCCAAGAAGTAACGTGTCCAGATTGCGGATCTGTTACCATAGCCTCCGCCGCTCTCAAGGAACAGCGTGAAACAATCGACGCCAAATTCCAACCGCGCGATCGCGGAACCTACGGCATTGGCGAGGTTCCGCTTCCTCCTTCCGCCACCTACCGAACCGACCGAGGCGAAACCGTTAAACTTGACGGTAGCAAACCAATGATCGCGCCGACCGAGCCGCGCGAACCGAAGGCGATTACCCTTGAGGAGTTCAAAAAGAAACACGGCATAACGTCGGTCGCCGGCGCGCCGAACCAGGCGCCCACGCCCTCTGTAGCCGCGTCGAGCCAGCCGAAATCGGTCGCGCCACCCCCAAAAAAGAAAAGCAAGCGCCCTCCCAAAACCTCGCCGTCCCCGGAAGACAACCTCCCTCCGCGCGTACTCCGAAAGCGTAATGGCGAATTCGTGTGGACGACGGCGTCGCCTCCAAATCCGATTCCATTGTTTAACGGTTCTTTCAGTCCTCTCGGAGGCGTCGACCTCTGGGCGCGCGCCGTTATGCTCGGAGTCGTTTTCGCCGTCGGCATTTTAATTGGCATTATAACGCTTATTGCCGCCCAAAGCGACGGTTCTCTCTTTAAAGCTATGGCGCCCTTGCTTGTCGCGCTAGGACTCGTTCCCGTCTGGGCCTACGCCGTCGCCGTCTTTACGCAATTCTTTTCAGCAATCTATCGCTCAAGCGCAATGGGCGCGCGCCGCGTTCTCGATTGGTCGAACGACGAGCAGCTCGTCGGTTTGGTTCTTTCGGGCGTGCGTTTTGCTCTCTTTGCGCTCGCGTCTTTGTCGTGCGGGTTTGGAATTGTCGCCTTCGCGCTGCGCACGTTTGCAAAACCCGTAGAGCCAGATAATCTTCTTCTCGCGCTTGGCGCGCTCGAAATAAACGGCGTTCTTTCGTGGCTCTTCTTTGCAACGTTTTGGATCTCCTCCGACGCTAGAGGGGCGCTGTTCTGTCCGATAACGATAAGCGTATTAACGACCTTCTGGCGTCGAAAAGGAACTTGGCTTCTGTTTGCGCTCTACGCGGTTTTCATTCTGACGCCGCTTAGTCTCGTAAGCGTACTCGCTTTAATGAACGAGTTTCTGATCGTGAAGTTCCTTGCCGCGCTTACCATTCCCTTGTTAGGGCTCTTAGCGGCGCCCGTCTTGGGTCGCCTCGCCTGGATAGTCGAAGATAACGCGCGTAATTCAACTTTTGACGACTAACGCAGAGCGATGAAAGATAGGCCGCTATGAGTCGGACCCCCATATAGACGGCTTGCGATTACATAGACAAACGGCGGTCGCATACTGCGCGAGTAGCGACCGCCGTATATGCTAGGTCTCGTAACAAGACTCGAACGAAACGGTTACTTTTTGAGCATTCCTTCGATCTGTTGCGTGAGTTGACTATCGATCATTCCCTTAAAGAGAGAAGCGCCAAGAGGCAGATCGAGTTCAACCGTCATAGACGTTTCTTCAATCTTCAAAGCGCCGTCAATGCGGTAATTGAAAATCGTCATTGAAAAGTCGAGGTTGTAGGGGTCGCTCCAGTTTTCTCGCGTAACGGTAACTAGATTCGCCTTATTGACCTTCTCCAAGGAAATGCGCTCGCGGATGAGCCGCGCCGCCTCTTCTTTACCCAGCGAGTGTTGAAACGTTTTTGTAAGTTTCGCCATATTGCTCCCTCAGCGATTTGTGTTCTCAGCTTTTCCGATCGAACGGAAGCGCTATCAGTTTGGCAAGCTAAATAGAAGCCTTAATCGATTCAATCAGTTCGAGCGCCTGTCCAATTTCAGCCTTTTGACGTTCGGGTTCTTCCGGAATTTCACGTTCGATAGTGAGCGGTCCTTCGTATCCCAGTTCTTTCAGGGTTTTGAGGAAGAGCTTCGCATCAACTTGCCCTTGTCCAAACGGAACCTCAGTTCCCCAATCGACGCCCGGCGTACCCGTTGTCGCAAGCGCGTCCTTGCAGTGGCAGGAGCGGACGTACTTCGCGACTTTCTTGAGTGATTCGATCGGAGCGCCCATTCCGTAGAGAATGAGGTTGGCGGGGTCGAAATTGATAAAGATGTTGTCGCGTCCAACGTCCTTAAGGAAGGCGAGTAGGTTTTCAGCGGCTTCTTGGCCCGTTTCCAAATGAAGACGTTGTCCTTTTCCTTTTAGATAGTCGCAGTAGCTCTGAATAGCGGCGACCATATCCTTGTACTCTTGCGAATTGACGTCGTGCGGAACAAATCCGATATGCGAGCCAATTGCGTCGACTCCGAGCAATTTCGCAAAGTCGGCAATCTCACGCGCTTCTTGAAGCCGCGCTTCTCGGGTAGCCTTTGGCACGAAACCGACAGTCTCAGCCGCCTTGGCAATCGTCTCATAAGACTCGCCCTCGAATCCCAAAAAGACGACGGTCGTCGTAATACCGTACTCGTTTAATTTGTCGAGAAACGCCTTGGCGTTTCCTGGCGTTCTCGACGCCTTAGCCGGAGTATGCAATTGAATCGTCTTGATCCCCAGATCGCGAACCACCTCTAATTTAACGCCTAATCCCGCGTCGATACTGGCAAACACGCCAACCGCCATCTTTTCCATTTGAATTCTCCCTTTTGCGATTGCACTAATAATGCGCCGCACGCGCCGACGGCGCACTTTGGCGACAAGGATTGAGACGACGCTCGCCAGGCGGCGCGTCTTTCACAAATACGCGATCGATCAGAACGCGCTCAGTTTCCTCTATTATACAATCGACTCTCGACTATTTCAAATAGGAAACACGAAAAACAGAAAATAATCAAACAAGAGGGTGAGGAAGGATTGGCAACAATGCGATTACTTGCGGAAAAACGGAGTCGCTATATAATGATCGGAATCCGTCTCTTTAATCCTTCGAGAGGCATTCCTAACAGTTCCGAGGTACAAGATGAACTACAACGAAATCGAAGCGTCCCGTTTTCTGCACGATTACGCGCGGCAAGTATCCACCGATCTCATGAGAACCCAATTCGACGAGCTGGCGCGCATAGCGGGTCTTATTCTTGCGACGAAGCGCACAGGCGCGCGTATATTCACGGCGGGGAACGGCGGCAGTGCGGCAACGGCGTCGCATATGTGCAACGACCTTTTGAAAGGCGCGCGCGTCTTGGGTCGAGACGGCTTTCGCGCCGTCTGCTTGAACGATAGTTCTCCGATAGTAACGTGCCTTGCCAACGATTTTTCTTATCAGGATATTTACGCCATTCAGCTCCGGACGTACGCTAATCCAGGCGATCTTCTCATTGTCTTCAGCGGAAGCGGTAATTCTCCGAATATAGTCGAAGCGCTTAAAGCGGCGAAAGAGCTAGGAGTCAAGACGATTGGATTCGGCGGTCGAGACGGCGGTCGCATGAAAGAGTTTTGCGACGAGATCCTTATTGCGCCAACGAATTCCATGGAACAGTTGGAAGATATGCATATGCTCTACGAGCATGCGATCGTCTCCCTAATGCAGCGCGTTCTTCCGCAGACTTTCGATATTGAAATAGTACGTTATCCGGCGCACGGTCGACGTTTTAAGGCGGCGTTTTTCGATTACGACGGCACGATAGCGGCGCTTCGTTGCGGATGGCAGGACGCCGTCGCCAATAAGGCGTGCGAAACGCTCGTCTCTGAGACTGGCGCTTCTAAAGACGAGGTCGAGCCAATCGTTCGCGAATATATCGAAAAAGAAACCGGTCGTCCTATGATAGCGCTCGGCGAACACTTAGTCGCCGAGGTCGTTAAACGAGGAGGTCGCGCTAAGACCGCGCTTGAGTACAAGGAAGAGTATGACGTCGAACTAGACAAACTCGTCGAGAGTAAAGTGGCGCAACTATCGTCCGGTGCAAAAAGCGTCGCCGATATCGTTACTCCCGGCGCGTTGGATTTTCTGCGACTCCTCAAGGAAAACGGGGTTGCGCTTTGCTTGGCGAGCGGAACGGACGAAACGCGCGTCAAAAGAGAATGCGCTCGTCTTGGCCTTACTGAATATTTCGATCAGGGTATTTTCGGGGCGCGAGACGACGGTTCTCCTTGTGAAAAAGACGCCGTTATTAGCGAACTACTAACACGCAACGGTTGGACGGGCGCCGATCTTGTCGGATTTGGCGACGGCGGATTCGATATTGCGGCAATTCAACGCGTGGGCGGATACGCGGTCGGACTTGCCACGGACGAGGCGGCGCGCGTCGGCGTCAACGTTAATAAACGCAAGTTCCTGCTCGACGCCGGCGCTGACGCAATTATTCCGGATTTCTCAGAGCCCGATCGACTTTGGCGTTTCCTGAATCGTTAGACATTATTGCGCCGACGGAGTTTTAAACGTCTTCTTTGAATCACGACAACGGCAACAGCGGCGAGCTCCCAATTTGGAACTCGCCGCTGTTTTTCGTCAGAACTCAACAGTTCGCAAGCTAATCAATTTATTCCTCAACCGTTGGGAAGGCCGAAATGCGGAGTCTCGCAGCGCCCATAGGAATGAGCTCCAGTTCCTGGAGCGGCTCGCTCGTTGCGGCTGGGCTAAAGGGAACCGGCGCGCAAAGTCCATATTCGTCGATTTTCCAGCCAGGAATCTTCTTGCCGGGCAGTTTAATGGAATATGGAACCGAGTCGACGGTCCAGGGGAAATTGTCGGCGGGCCATTCGCGCTTATCCACCTTAATCTTGGAGAGGTCAAGTTTGGCGGGATCAATCAGCCCAAAGTTCCAGTCGGAATCAGGAAGAATGTCGTAGGAAGGCCAGTCTTCCTGCTTGGCGCCAGCTTGCCATCCGGAATCGCCCATGGCCACCTTGCGTCCGTCCATCTTGACGTAGTTTTCCTTAATTTTTAAGGAGTAGGTTAGCGGCCCAATATCAATGCTCACACACCCTTTGTTCTGATCCCATCTTCGATAACTCGCCTTAGCGGGCAGGGTGGCAACGACGGAGTCTCCGTCGCTCCATTCACGCTCAATACGAATCCAGGTCTTCGGTTTTGCCGCGACGTTCAATTTATTGCCGTTCAGTGCAACCGAGGCGTCGTCGCACCACTTTGGAACGCGAAGATAGAGAGGGAATTTTGCCTTCTTCACGCCGTCGGCAAGTTTAACGACAAGATTAATCGACTCGTCAAAGGGGTAATTAGTCGATTCAATAATTTGAACGTCGACGCCGTCCCCATCGCCAACTTTAGCCTTAACCTTCGAAGCGCCGTACAAAGTCGCCGCCAATCCTCCGTCCGGAGTCGCGGTCCACAGATTTTCGATGTAATATGGCCATCCGTGGGTGTGGTTGTGTTGGCAGCATCGACTACTAAAGGGATTCATCGCCATAAAGGGCCCTGCGTTGTCGATTCCAGGACTATGGTTATTGGAATCAGAGATCGGCTGATTCGGACAAGTAATGTAACGCAAAGCGCGGAAATTCGGCATAACGGCGGCGGGAGCCGTGTTAAACGCGACGTCTTCAGCATGGTCGGCCCAGAAGAGATCGCCGGTGAATCTAAACAGGAGCATGTCGCTCGTCATCTGCTCAAAGATACCGCACGTTTCAACGCCTTGACGCGGATCAATATATCCGACGCGCGAATTCTCATCGCCGCCCCACATTCCTCCTGGAACTTGTCCGTAACACGCGCGAATGAGCCAGAAATCATTGTAGGTGGCAAATTTGTCCGCTTCGTCTTTCGAAAGCATCCACCAGGTAGCCGGCTGTCGGAAGCATTGAGCGATATTAACGTTGTGCCAGTTCGGTAGAGTCGACTCTTGTTTCCAGTTCGCCGTATTGGCGTTAATCTTCTTGGCGACGGCAAGTAAAGTTTCGTTGCCCGTAATGTTATAGAGCCAGAAACAACTATAAAGCAGATCGCCCGCGCGACTGTTTTCCCAATACGTCTTGAGGAATTTCTTCTCAGGATACATCGCGATCCATTCGAAGTATTTCGTCATAAAGGTAATCACGCGCTCGTCGCCAGTTCGCTCGTAATACGACTGCATGAGAAACAGAACTAGCATATTCGGCCAAAGGTCGCAGCCCTTTTCCGTATCGGGATTGGCCGGCCCGAAATAACCGTCCTCACGTTGTCCGGCGAAGATAGCTTCGATCCAAACCTTCGCTTCGGCGATCATTTTCTCATCGTTGAGCAAATACGCGAGATCGACATATCCTCGAAGCCAGTATGGCAACTCCTCCCAACCGTACTTTCCTCCCTCTCGCAACCAAGCGTTATCCTTCTTTTCCAGCCACATGCTCAATTCTCCAAGCTTGCCGGAAAGTCCGTCGCGTTGGAGTTCGAGATAGCGTCCGAGCCATCCGTCCGCCTGAATGGCGCCGAGCGGCAGTTTCAAGAAGGGTGAAGGCGTTAGCGGCGCGCGATTCGCCAGATAGTGGGCGTTCGTTGCGTTTTCATTCGGACGATCGACGCACGAGACGGAATCCTCCGCGCGCGCAGAAGTTGCGACGGCGGCTAAGACGCAGGCTACTAATAGTAAGTTTAATAATCTCATTTGATTCCTATTTTAAACGTAATTCTGGGAACCGACGTATCGACGTCGGAGTTGAACGATAAAACGCCGCGCCGCTAGCGATCTTTTGAGAGGGGCGCGGCGGCTCAAGTTACTTTCCACGGTTTTTGACAAAATTCCGAAGCTCAACGTAAGCGTTGGAGAACTTTTCCTTGTTCTGGTGCCCTAGGAGCGGTTCATGAAGAATACGCTTCTGTTCGGACGGAATCGAGTTGTATGCGGCATATACCGAGCTCGGCGAACACACGCCGTCGATAAAACCGACCGTAACGGTAATGGGAACGTTGATTCGTCTTGCAAAATACGCGGCGTCGATATACTGCGAGGCATATTTCACTTCGTCGCTTCCCCCGGCGACGTCGACGAGTCTCGGCCAACCCGGCGACCGATCCTTTTCGTATCCCCCGTGATCGCACAGAGCAGGCACCGCCGAAAGAATGGCGCAAAAATGCTTATTGAGTCCGCCTAAAATTAATGCGGACGCTCCGCCTTGGCTCGAGCCCCAAAAGCCGATTCTTTCAGGATCCACGTAAGGTTCCTCAGCCAACCAGTCGATAGCGCGATCAATTCCAAGATAAACGGCGCGGAAGAAATACTTGTCGCGGTCGTTGGAGTCCTGGTAGCAATACGTATGGCCAAGTTTTTTGTTGTAATCGTCATATGCTTGCTGACGTTCTTTGGGATCCAAAGAAACGGGATAAGGGAAAACGTTCATCGTAAACGCGACAAATCCCTCGTCTGCAAGCCATGTTTCTGGACCGACTCCCGGACCCGCGCCCGGAACGTTCACAATGGCGGGATAGGGCGCTTCGCCCTGTTTGGGAATCGCGAGAAACCCGTGAACCTTACGTTCGTTAACGGTAGCGAAACTCACGGCGTAAACGTCGTGCTTGTCATTGCAGAGCGAATCAATCTTTGTTTTTTCAAGATCGATGGGTAGCGCGCGAACTTCCTCTTGTCCTTTATTCCAGAATTCGTCGAAATCTTCTGGCATTGGACGTCCAACCTCGATTTTTTCAGGATCGAAAGCGAGCCCAGCGGTGCGAGTAACTTTCTTAGAATCGTCGACGCCAACAGCGGTAGCGACGATTTGAAGGAATCCAGGAAAGTCTAATTTCGCGGCAACCGTAACGGGATTCTCCATCGCCAGGTCAAACGCCTGAGTTTCAGCAACGGTTGCGCGTCCGTCGTTCGTAAAGCGCACGGAAAGATTGCCCTCGGTAACGAGCTCGTCGCCCTCGTACACGCCAATAGTAACGGTAGCTTCATCGCCAACCGAGTAAACTTGCGATTCGGCGTCACACTCAAATTTAATCGCGTCCTGGGCGAGAGCGCTCGCCGCCGTTAGCAAAATGAATGCGCAAGAAGCAATGAAACGGTTTAATTTAGACATGTCAAAATTTCTCCTCAATAAAAGCACAACCGGACCCGACGCGTGAAAGACGATTGAATCAATCCCCACGCGTCTAGTCCTAATGCTTATATGAAACTTTATTGTTCCATACGTCCCTTGTAGACCTTCACGCGCTCAATGAGCTTCTCGTCCTTGCTCTGATTGAGAATGATCTCAATTCCCTTTGCCGCAAGTTCGGGATTCTCCTTGCGCAGGATCGTGTCGTGAACGTGCGCGGCAATAGCTTCATGAGCAGCGACAACGACCTTCGGATCGGGATCCGAAGCGCATTCGACGGCGTATTCAAAGGATTTCGCCGTCCGATTAGCCGCTAGACGCGACAAGACAAGCGCTTTTTCGTCGGCTCGTTTAGCGTCTTTGAAGGCTTGCTGGAGTTTAGCAAGCTTTTCGTCTCGCGAAAGCTCGATTCCAATTTGATCGTCCGGTAAGGAAACCGTGCGAATATACGCGCGAAGGAGCGCGATTTGCTGCGCCTCGGGAAGTTTTCCGGATTTAAGAAGCTCCTCCATCTTGGGCGTAAACTGACCGTCCGCCCAAACGTTTAGCGCGCGCAATCCCGCCGCCTGCTCGGCAGGATTGGCGGAATCGAGCAACTTCGTAATCGTTTCTTTCGCGGCGTCGCCGCCGGTGCGGGCAGTAAGAGAGAGTAGCAGGTCGCTAAGCTCAGGAGTCGCTTTGCCGAAAAGCGCAATGATCGGTTCAGCGTTCTTATTGCAGAGCGAGGCGACGAGGTTTTCGGCCGCGTCGCGATCTTTCCCGCGCGGCATGAGCGCAATAGAGGCGACGAATGCCGGGACGTCGTCCTGGGTAGAAATTTCACGCGCCTTTCGAAGCAGATCGAGTCGGTTAGGGCATTCTTTCGCAGTCGTTTTTGCGAAAATTCTCGGCCGAACGTCAACGGCGCGATTGGCAAGCACAGTAGCGAGACGTTTAAAGAGCTCGTCGTCGCTCGCTTTATCGAATTCGGCAAGCAGGGCGTCGTCAAAACCGTCTGCAACAATGAAGCTCGCAATTCGAGTGGCGAGATTGGGATCAGTCTTAAGCTTTTCAACGATAACTGGGACGTCTTCCTTTTGGGCGAGTTTTTCCAGGGCAAGAAAACCCGTCGCCTTCAAGTCGGGATCGTCGGACGCCAAGGCTTTAAGCGCGTAAGGACGATACTTTTTGTTATCGCGCGCAACAAGGCCGGCAAGGGCTTCCGCTTTCGTCCAGTTATCGAGACCGTCAAACCCCTTGAGATACTCGTCCACTTCTTCGTCGGTCGCGTTTGACAGCTTCAGCGGCGCTTCCGTTTCAACGAGACCGTAAGGGATGGCGGTCGTCTGTCTGACGAGAAGCGCGGCCTTTGCAGCGGGAACGGAGTCTTTCGCGTCTTCGAGCGCTTTTGTCGCTTCGTCTCCGGGGATTTTGGCAAGACACGCGGCGGCGCCGTCCACGATTCGCTTACTCTCGCTTTTAAGGAGCGGCGCGACAAAGGAAACGTCTTTGCCCTCGCCAAAGACGCCCAGTTGTTCCAGCAACCAAACCTTGGTTTCGTCGGATACGTCCGCTTTCATAGCGTTAGCCACGAATTCGCTCAAAGAATCGAGGAGAGCCCTATCGTTATTGAGAGTCGCCTTCGTGAGTTTATCGCGAAATTCGTCGCGCGCTTTAAACATGGGAGTTTCGGAATGCGGATTAACCAGTTCGCCCACGTATACTCCGCCTTTGCCGGTAACGACGTCTTTTTCAGCCGAAAAATCTCTCGAATTGAGACGCTCGAGCAGATCGCCGAAATCCTCGGCGTATAGATTGGCGGCGCACAAACACGCCGTGAACGCAAATAATATCGCAAATCTTTTCATAAGTCTAAGCCTTTTCGTTAGTGATGTTACGTTTAATAATCGAATAGCCGGTCTTAAGGCTCTAAGACTCAGACTTCAATTTGATAAGGGGCGCGTTGCGCTTTGGAAACCATCGAAGTCGCTTCACGATCGCCAATGAATTCCATCTTTTCCTTATCCCAAACTAAGTCGCGCTGAAGCTTGTACGCTATAATGCACATATGACCGTAGTCGGAAACGTTCGCTCCGTAAAACACGTCTTGGAACGGTCGCGTCCTGTGGCGAACGCAATAGAGGAAGTCGTCGGCAATATTGTCGGCGCCGCCGCTATATCGTCGAACGTCGACCGCCTTCAGAGGACGGACGTCGCCGGACTTGCCGAAGACGTATTTGCCCTCTGTCCCGACGATCGTAATATTGCTTCCAGAACCCGGGCAATCGCCGTGATAGAAATTCACGCCGTTTTCCATTTCGATTTTAACGCCGGGGAATGGATTGCGCTCCGTGTTCGGCGCAAAGATCTTTTTCGGCGCAATGTGATCCATGCCGCATGAATAAAGCGCGCCTCCGAAATTATGCCCGCCCCAGTCGCCCAGTCCTCCAGTACCGAACGCGGAGTTATAACGCCACGTCATCGGATCGATCGCGCGACGACTATATTCGAAGTAGGGCGCCTGTCCCACCCAAGCGTCCCAGTCGACTTCGGGCGGACACGGTTCAGGATCGTAAGTTCGCTCGGAAGGCGCGCCGCCGCAATTGGCGTAGATTTCCTTCACTTCGCCGATGGCGCCCGACATAATTACCGGCGCCATATATTGACCGTAGTCTTCCATCACGCGTTGCGATCCGCTCGACACGACGCGATTATACTTACGCGCGGCGGCAACGATTTGCCGACTTTCCATGAGCGTGAAAGTAAGAGGCTTCTCACAATAAACGTCCTTCCCGGCTTTGCACGCGTCGATCGTCATTCTCGTGTGCCAGTGATCCGGCGCGGCAATAGAAACGACGTCCAAATCGGGCATTTCGTACATCTCTTGATAGTACTGGAACCCTTTGACAGGATGACCGTCCATTTCCTTCGGGATTCTACGAGTATCAATATCGCAACACGCAATAAAACGCGACCCCGGACGCGAGCCGATGTTGCTTCGACGCGTTCCCCAACCGATCAAACCGACGTTAATCGTTTCACTCGGCGGGAAATATCCGTCTTTTCCAAGAACTCGTCCCGGCACGAACATGGGCGCCGCAGCGACGATCGTTGCGCCAAGGAATGAGCGACGTGAAAGTTTGTTTCTTTTCATGATGAGAATATCCTTGTATAATGCCGCCGCGCACATTAAATGTAACGAATTAAACATGCGCGACGCGATTAAAGCACCTGTTAGAATTCTAGCAAACAGCGAACGCTCGTCAAGAAATCACGAAACGTCAACGCTCCCGTCTTTCCGACTATTTCGTCGAAACCTTAACGACAATTGGCTCGTTTCCGGAAAGCTTCTTTCCCCGACAAGGGACGAGAATGAAATTATCGACGGCAACGACGTCCAAGCCGGCGTTTTCAACAATAACAGGGTCGGCAACGCGCGCTGGGAAAAATTGGAAGAAGGGGCGCCCTCCGCGTTCAGAACCATTGCCGTCGACAAGGCGATAGGAAGCGTCGCCCTGCAGCGG
>CADCOO010000174.1 GCA_902803085.1 uncultured Planctomycetota bacterium | reverse complement strand
TGCTCGCCAAAGCGCTCGCCGAATTCATGTTCGGCGACGAGAACGCGCTCATTCAAATCGACATGAGCGAGTACATGGAGAAGTACAACGTTAGCCGAATGGTCGGTTCGCCCCCCGGTTACGTCGGACACGACGAAGGCGGTCAGCTCACCGAACGCGTGCGACGACGACCCTACTCCGTCGTACTCTTCGACGAAATTGAAAAGGCGCACCCTGACGTCTTCAATATCCTCCTGCAGGTTCTTGAAGAAGGTCGTCTCACCGACAGTTTGGGTCGAATCGTCGACTTCCGCAATACGATCATCATCATGACGACGAACGCGGGCGCGGCGGCGATTAAGAACGAGTCGGCGTTCGGGTTCCAGGAGCCAGACGCGAACTCCTCTTACGACAGCATGAAGCAGCGCGTGAACGACGAAATTGAGCGCGTCTTCCGCCCGGAATTCATTAATCGTTTCAACGATATCATTATTTTCCGGCACCTCACCGACGAAGACCTGGTCTCCGTCGTCGACATGGAGCTCAACAAACTTCGCAAGCGTCTTGTCGAAAAAGACCTCTGCCTCTTCGTTTCCGACGCCTCCAAGAAATTTCTCACGAAGAAGGGGAGCAACCTCGACTTTGGCGCTCGACCGCTTAAACGCGCAATCGAAACCCTGCTCGAGGATCCTCTTGCCGAAAACTTGCTCAGCGATTCGTTCACCGACGCCAACGTCGTCGACGTCGAACTCAAGACGGAAGACGCGCCCACTGAGGACGAGCCGGACGCCAAGACGCAAAAGCTCGAATTCCTACCGAAGAAATACGACGAATTAACGCCCGAGCAAGAGGAGTCCGACGGCGTTAAGACCTATCGGAACGAAATCGAAACGCGCGCGAAAAACAAGGCGCTCAAGGCCTCCGAGAAGGAGAACGTCGACAAGAAATCGGAGACGCTCGTAAGCTAGTCGTCGCCGTTTTTAGAAGACGCATACGCGCCGCCGCCCAATATGGACGGCGGCGTTTTTTTATTCTTGGCGCGCGATCGTTGCGTTCGAGAGCATTGTGCGTATAATTAAGCGGGTCGATCCGGTCGGACCGCCAATCGACTTGTTTAACTACCGCGCAACGTTAGGAATCGTTATGCCGTTGGAAACCATTTTAACGCCCTTTGTACTCGTCGTGGGCTACGTAGCCGCCGTTCTTATCGGTATCTCGAAAACGGGAACGCCTGGAGTAGGACTCTTTGCGTGCCTCCTTATGATCACCGCTTTTCGGGGGCATGAAATGTTTGCGTCGGGCGCGACCGTGCCCCTATTGATCATAGGAGACGTCGCCGCAGTGCGATTCTATTGGAAAGACTGCAATCTTGCGCTCCTTAAGCGGCTTTGGCCTCCGGTCGCGGTCGGTCTGCTCCTCGGCGCCGCCGCGTTGTGTCTCCTGGTTAATTCGCAGTTCAAACTTGTCGTGGGAATACTTGCGACGTCGATTCTCGTCTTTGAATTTGTGCGCCAGAAGATGGGTTGGACGCAAGTTTCAACCAGCTTGCCTTTTCGGCTCGGATGCGGCGTCCTAGCGGGCGCGACGACGATCTTAGGCAATGCGGCGGGCGCCGTTTCCGCCGCGTATTTTTCGTCGCAGGGGCTCGATAAAAAGCGCTTCATGGGCACGAACGCGGTGTTCTTTTTTAGCGTCAACGTCGCGAAGATCCCGCTCATGCTCGCCGTCACGCAAATCAAGCATGGCATGGGATTTGCGGCGGACGAGGCGAACGTCATGGGTCAAACGACCTTTCTGCTAACGGCGATCTTTGCTCCGGGAATACTTCTCGGCGGCTTTATCGGCAGAAAGATTTATCGCTCCATTCCAGAAAAGATATTCGTTCCTTTTATATTAACGCTCAACTTCATAACCGCCGTCTACATTCTCATAACCGCCTGCCTCTAACCCATTCGCCACGTAGAAAAGAAAGTCCCTATTCATGATCAAAGCCGTTCTTTTCGATTTCGACGGAACGATCGCCGATACGCTCGGCGTCTGCGTCGACGCGTTCAAACTCACCGTTGAACCCATTCTCGGTCGAACCCTCGAGCTCGACGAAATTCGCGCAAAGTACTTCGGTCCGACAGAAGACGGTATTTTTGCAACCCACTTTCCCGATCGTAAAGACGAGCTCCTCGCGATCTATCTTGAGCATTACGCGCGTCTCCAAGCGCAGGCGCCGCCCCTCGTCGACGGCGTTATGCCGATAATTGCCGCGCTTAAACGCAAGGGCGTTCACGTCGCGCTCATTACGGCGAAGGGCGCGCAGTCGTGCAAGATTTCGCTCGAATTTTACGGAATCGAAAATGAGTTCGAGCATATCGAGGTCGGCGGTTCGCAAGGACGCGTTAAAGATCGCGCTATTCTCCAAACGCTCGAACGCATGGGCGTTGATCGCAACGACGCCGTTTACGTCGGCGATTCTCCGAAAGACGTTATTTCCGCGCACAAAGCGTGCGTTCCCTGCTGGAGCGCGGCGTGGCTCCACACGGCGGATCCCGCGCAGATTCTCGCCAAAGGCCCGGAACGAATCTTCTATTCGATCGACGAGTTTCGTCAAGCGCTCGAAACGGAACTTGGTTCGCTGGAATAACAGGCGCCGTTGCGGCGCATACGCATAAAGGAGCTCAAAATGACGACAAGACGCATCACGCGCGCAATTAAAGTCGGCTCTTCCGTCGTCGGTGGGAACGCGCCTATTCTTATTCAAACGATGACGGCTGTCAAAACGCGAGACGTCGACGCCGTCGTCTCGTCGATTACGCAACTTGCCAAAGCTGGCGCCGGACTCGTACGCGTCGCCGTCGACTCTCAAGAAGACGCCGCGGCGCTGGCGGAAATACGCAAACGCGTCGACGCTAATCTTTCAGTCGATCTCCAAGAGAACTTCAAGCTCGCGGAAAAGGTCGCTCCCTACGTCGATAAAATTCGCTACAATCCCGGGAAACTCTTCCGACTCGAACCTGAAAAACCCTGGCAAAAGAAAGTCGAATATCTTGTCAAAGTCGCGCTCGACAACGACTGCGCGCTACGCGTCGGCGTTAATTGCGGCAGCCTCGATCCGGCGATCGTCGCGCGTTTCCAAGAGGACGCCGACGCGCCCAATCCTGCAGATCCGCTCATTGCGAGCGCGCTTGAACACGTCGATTTCCTCGAAACCATCGGCTTTCAGCGCTACTGCGTCTCCATTAAGGACTCCGATCCGAAAACCGTCGTACTAGCCAATAAACGCTTCGCCGAACTGCGCCCCGACGTGCCGCTACACCTCGGCGTAACGGAGGCCGGACTGCCGCCGCGAGGAATTCTTAAAACGCGAGTCGCGCTCGAACCCCTGCTCGCTGAGGGAATCGGCGAGACGTTGCGCGTCTCGCTCACGGTCCCGGCCGATCAGAAAACGGAAGAAATTGAGGCTGGTCGTCTCATACTTGCAAACGTCGCGTCGGGCGAAATCGCGACCCCATCGCTACTCGACGACGACGCGCTCAATATCGTTAGCTGCCCCAGTTGTTCGCGCGTCGAGAACTCGCGTTTCGTCGAGCTAGTTAAAAAGGTGGAAGAGGCGACGGCGTATGCGCGCGGTTACCCCTTTACGATCGCCGTCATGGGGTGTCGCGTGAACGGTCCAGGCGAAACGGACGGCGCCGATATCGGCCTGTGGTGCGGCGGCGAAAGGGTCAATCTTAAAAGCGGCGCAACGTTAATCGGATCGTTCGGTTACGACGAAATCATTGACAAAACGCTCGAACTGCTAAACGCTAAAATTAAAATCTACAACGCGTCTCAAATCGATCTCAATCGTATGGGGCCCGACGGACTCCTCGCATAAGGACGAATCATGAAAGAACTATCGCGCAGAAGTTTCCTCGGCGCGTCCGCGCTCGTTTTGTGCGCGCCGACGCGTCTTTTCGCCAAGGACGTCGATTCCGACGTCGTCCTCCGTTTCGCCGCTCTGAGCGACGTTCATTTCGATAAATCGCACAACGATACGTCGAACGAACGCGTGCGACTCAACGCCGCGTTGGAATTCATGAACGCTTTTGTTAAAGATCAGCCGTACGATCAATTCGACGCGCTCGTCGTTGCGGGCGACTTCTCCAATCACGGGCTACGCGAAGAACTCGAGCCGTTTAGAAGGATTCTCGACGCGCGACTCGAGTCGAGCACAAAACGTGTCTTGTGCATGGGGAATCACGAATACTACGGCGGTAATCGCGCGCTGTGGGAGGAGATTTTCGAGACCGACGCCAATCGCCGTCAGGAAATCAACGGCTATCAGTTCATTACGATTTCGCCCGAAAAGGGAACGTGTAGTGAAAACGACTACCTCTACTTAAAAGAATGGCTCGATAAGGAAATTCAGGCGGCGATCGCGCTCGATCCGACCAAGCCGGTTTTCGTCGTTCAGCATTATCACGTCTACCGCACGGTCTTTGGAAGTTACAACCTTCCAGGGGATTTTACCGCGGGCGTTCACGATTTGATCGAAACGCTTAGCAAGTACCCGCAGGTCGTGCACATTTCAGGGCACTCGCACTATCCCTCGGTCGAGCCGCGTTCGATCTGGCAAGGCGCGTTCACCTGCGTCGGAACAGGCTCGTTGAGTTATTTCGCGCTCCACACTTTTGAAAAGGAACGCGGCTTCCGCGCGGCCGACAACGTCGATATTCGCGCGGCTGGAACCTTTCTTATTTGGGACGTCTATCGCGATAATACGATTCGCATTCGACTTTACGACACAATCTCTCAATCCTTCCTTGAACGCGAGTATTTAATCGTCGACCCGCTCAACGTTGAGAAATACGTCTATACCGATCGTCGTTACGATCTCGCGCAACCGGCGCGCTGGTCTGCGCAAGCGAAAGCGGAAGCGCTTGAAGTCCTGCCGCAAGGGGCCGCAATTCGCTTCTCGCAAGGGATAGACGACGCCTGCGTTATTTCGTATCGCGTCTTAGTCGAAGCTCTACGAGACGGTGAATGGCAAGAAGAGTTCGTACGCTATCTCTGGTCGGACTTCTTTATGAAGAAGCCCGTCGACATGATCGAGTACGATCTTCTCAATCTAATCCCTGGAACAAAATATCGACTCAAAATTTACGCGTGCGGCGCGTTTCAAAAGGAAACGACCGATCCGCTCGTCCTCGAATTGGAAACGCCCAGTCTGAACGCCGTCGACCAAACGGCGGAACGGCCGCAAGCCGACCTCCTCGACGTCGCCTTCGACTACGACGCTCAGAAGCCGCGCGTTGCGCCCGAGAATTTCTCTGCAAGGACGAAAGGAACGCCGCAGGCAAAAGCGCCAGCGATCATTCGCGACGCCGAGCTTGGCGACGTCGCAAGTTTTAACGGAATCGATCAGGCGATTATTCTGCCCTTCAGACCCCTTAAAGTCGCCGCCGTTACGAATCAAGTTTCGATTGGCGTGCGTTTCCGAATCGACGGCGCTAAGGTTCGCAATGAACGTTCTTCGATTTTTGGCTCGACGGAAAGCGGAGGGCTTGGATTTGAATACGATCCCGATAAAAAGATCCTTTTCGCTCGATGCTGGATCGACGGCAAATATTGCGATCTCTCGGCGCCAATTGAACGCGATCAAATTATCGACGCGCACATTACGTACGACGGTAAAGAAATGCGTCTCTACGTCGACGGGCGGCTCGTTGCGAACGCGGAGCGCGAGGGCGCGTTCCGCTTTACCCAAAGCGAATCGGCGCGCGCTTTCTGCGTCGGGGGCGACGTTAATCCGGGCTTGACGGCGCGTTGGTTCTTCCCCGGCGTCATAGCGTTCGCGCGCGCGTACTCTTGGGCGCTTACGCCGACGCAAGTTGCGGCGCTATCGGAAAAATAACGTTTATCATTCTTTTAACGACAGGAGGCTCGACATGACCACGCAAGATCAGAAAAGCGTCAATCAGGAGCTGATCGGCGTCGGGGCGGGATACATTAAATCGATGGTTCTCATCGCCGGGTGCGAGTTGGATATCTTTTCCAAGTTAATTGCAGAACCTGGACTAACGCTCGACGACCTCTGCGCCAAGCATAACTTTGCCGCGCGCCCGCTCGACTACCTGCTTGGCTCGCTCGTCGCGCAGGGCTATCTTAAAAAACGAGACGGCAAATTCTTCGTTCAGGAGAAATATAAGTCGGCGCTCGATCTCAATTCGCCGACAAGCGTCGCGCACATGTTGCGCCATCAGGGTAGTTGTCTTCGCGGCTGGAGTCAGCTCGCCTATACGGTTGCATACGGCGCGCCGGCGCCCTATCTCGTCGGAGTCAACGGCGCGGAAGCGGAGGGAGTCGATTTCATTCTAGCAATGAACGATATTGCCGAGTCCCTCGCGCCAACGGTCGCAGGACGCCTCAAGGAGCGAGGACTTTTAAACTTCACGCGTCTGCTTGACCTCGGCGGCGCGTCCGGGACCTACTCGCGCGCGTTGCTCGACGCCAACGCCAATCCCGACGCGACCGCGATTATCTTCGATCGCCCCGTTGGAATCGCCGAGGCGCGCGCTAAAATGTCGGAAACGCGCTTCGCCGACCGCGTCGACTTTTATAGCGGCGACTTTTACGTCGATCCCTATCCCAAGGACGTCGACTTCGTATGGATTAGCGCGATCATTCACCAGCAAGACGAAGACGCGACGAAGCTCATGTTTGAGAATTCCTACGACGCGTTGCGCGCCGACGGACGCGTCGCAATTCGCGACGTCTTTATTAACGCCGCGCACGACGGCCCTGTCGCGGCGACGACTTTTGGCCTCAATATGGCGGTTCGCACGCAGGCGGGCATGGTCTACGAATCTGATCGCGTTATTGCGCTTCTCGGCGAAGTCGGATTCAGGAACGCTCGGCTTGCCCTTCCCGCCGACGACATGACGGCGGTTATCGTCGCGGAAAAGTAATCGTTATCCAACCCACATTTCAAGGAATTGTCTATGAAACGTATCGTCTTACTCCTTCTCGCATGCGTAGCGCTCGCGTCTACGGAATTGCGTGGGCAAACGATCGATCGAAAAGCGAACGAACTTCACGGCGTCTGGGTCTCGACCGTCTCGAATATCGACTATCCGTCAAAGCCCGGAATCTCGGCGGAGCAACTTGCTTCGGAAGCGGACGCATGGCTTGACATAGCGCAAGAGCTGGGCTTTAACGCCGTCTTTCTACAGATTCGCCCCATGTGCGACGCCATGTACAAGTCGAGAATCTTTCCACAATCAAGCTTCCTCTCCGGCGAACAGGGGAAAGCGCCCGACGGAAATTTCGATCCGCTAGAATACTGGATTCGTGAAGCGCACAAACGCAATATTCAGATCCACACATGGCTCAATCCCTATCGAGTCGCGTCAAGTCGCAAATATCTCGAAAAACTGGCGGACGACAATCCCGCTAAGATTCATCCCGAATGGACTTTCATGCACGAAGACCGAACGTACCTCGATCCCGGCGTTCCCGAAGCCCGCGATCTTGTCGTTAAGGGGATTATTGAAATCGTCGAGAACTATGACGTCGACGGAATTCACATCGACGACTATTTCTATCCGGAAAGAAAAATCGAAGCGGATAAGGCGACCTACGAAAAGTACGGGCAAGATTTCGATAATATCGAAGACTGGCGCCGTCACAACGTCGATCTTTTTATAGAGGCGGCGTCGAAAGCGATTCACGAGCGCAAACCGAACGTCGTGTGGTCCGTGAGTCCCGCCGGAGTCTGGGCGAATAAAGGCTCTCATCCGCTCGGTAGCGAGACGCGCGGCAATCAGTGTTATTTTGATCTCTACGCCGACGTGCGCGGCTGGGTTAAAAAGGAATGGATCGACGCCGTAATTCCACAAATCTACTGGGAATTCGGATTCAAGCCCGCCGATTTCCAAATCCTCGTCGACTGGTGGTCCGACGTCGTCTCCGATACGAACGTGCGACTCTATATCGGAACCGCCGCCTATCGCGTCAATCCGAAGGCAAAATCTGAAGCCTGGCGCGATCCCGAGCAATTGACGCGTCAGCTCGAATACATGAAAGAGTCGCCGGAAGTTTCCGGACAAGTCTTCTTCACCGCCCACAATTTCAAAAAGGGTCAACCGGCGCGCGAACCCGTCGAGAGATTCTCCAAGAAAGAAAATTGGAGCGGC
>CADCOO010000173.1 GCA_902803085.1 uncultured Planctomycetota bacterium | reverse complement strand
CGACAAAATTATAGTGTGTTAAAAATACGCCACTCTTGCATTACCTAATTGTCAAATATCGGCTCGGACTCGCGCCCGAGATCGTCGCCGTCAACGTAGCGTTGCGCGAACGGTTCGAGAATTTTACCACAGAAAACTCATGAGTCAATAGCCCTCAAGAAAATTTTTTCAGAAAAAATCCGGCCGTTGACTTTTTGCCGGCGATTTAAACGTCGCTTGACAATTATTGACCTTTTTTGTATCCTACCTCGTCCTTAATGATCGGGACAAATACACAACAATGAAACTAACCATGAGAGAGGGATCCATGTTCACCTTTCGTTCGTCGTCGTACGCACGGCGCTCCTATTCGATAATTTCCCCAGCCCTGATCGTCGCAGTCTTCTTTATTATGTTCTTCCCAGCGCGTTTTTGCCTAGCTCAAACTGACGCGTCAAAGGCGAAGGCTCCCGCTAATCCAACGGCGTCGCCCAAGACCGCGTCCGTAAAACCGAATTCAGCGCAGCGCGAAACGCTCGAACTCTCCGACAACGAGAAGGTAAAGTTGCAGACGGCGCTTGAAGCCTTCAATCAGCAGGATTTCGCAACCGCGCTCACTACCTTGCGCGAGATCGCCGCCAACAACCCGGCGGCGCGGCCCGCGCGCGTCGTTATCGCCAACTGGTTCTCAGAACTACAAAACATTCAGGCGGTAAAAATGTCGCTCGAAATGGCGACCGAGGAAAGTCCAGACGATCCAGAAGCTTACTATTCGCTCGCGGAAATAGCGTTGCGCGAAGGTCAACTTACTGCGGCGGAACTACTCACGCTTAAGGGCGACGAAAAGCTTGTCGTCTATAAGGCGAATCCAAAACGCGCGCAAAACATGACCAAAGCCTCCTATTCGCTCAAGATCGCTTATAGCAACGCGCGCCAACGCTGGGGCGACGTTCAGAACGCTATTCTCGGTCTTATTAAGGTCGAAGGAGAAACCGCCGAACTTGACCGCGCATACGCTCGCGCGCTCTTTCAGCAGGGACAGGAAGACAAAGCTCGGCAGTTTTTCCAACGCGCCGACGGGCTCGTTAAAGAAAACGAAAAGAATCAGACGTTGCCAGTCGACGCCGCTATGTCGCAACTGTACGCGGCGCGCGGCGATCTCGAACAGGCTAAGAAAAGCCTCGAAGCAGCCCTTAAAGCCAATCCAAAATCTGCGCCAGTACTTTCGCTTTCCATCACGCTCGCGCTCACTGAAAACGACCTCGATAAAGCGCAGCAACTGGTTCAACAGCTCTACGCGGAGGACAAGAGCGTAGAAACCCTGAAAATTTACGGCAAAGTCGCGATCTTCCGAGAAGACTACCAGCGCGCAGAAGCGGCCTTTCAAGAGGTTGTTCGTCAAAATCCGCTCGATACCGACGCAACGAGCGGTCTGGCTCTTGCTCTCTGCGAACAGGGAGACGCGGAAAAATGCAAACGCGCCGTTCAGTACGCTACGAGCAATCTCCAAAAACAATCGAACAATCGCGATTTTCTAGCGACGCTTGGTTGGGTTCTCTACCGCTCTGGTCAGGTTGACGACGCCTTTAAGGTTCTCCAACAATCGATCGCAGACGGACAAGTCAATGCGGCGTCCGCCTATTATTTAGCGGTCATACTCAATGAAAAGGGACAACAAGAAACGGCGCGTCAGCTGCTCGTAGCTGCGCTCGGCACGCAACCGCCCTTTGCAAAACGCGCGGCGGCTGAAAAACTGCTTGCCGAAATCCAAGGCGCGCCTCAATCGTCGCTACGACCCGAGGCGGCGACGAAACGAGCAAACGTCGCCGCCGCGCCGAACGGAGGCGCTAAGACGGCGGCGCAATCGAACCGCGTTCGACATTAAACGAGCTCGCACGCAACAATCCTTGACTGCCGAAAAACGCCCGAAAATCACAATGGCTACAGTGATCGTCGGGCGTTTTTATTTTGCAAAAAGCGTGGAACAGCCGAAACTAGAACGTCAACTTGATAAGACCGTCGCGCATGACGAAATATTCTTTAACGCCGAGTTCCGCGCACCAGATTCTCGTATCGCACGTCTTAAAGGGACCGGAGCCGTCCCCCTTGCCGGAATCGTTGCGCCACAACCAATCGGGCGTGCACCATAAGGTATAGCTCGGTTTGACGAGTTCGTAGAACGAACGACGAACGCCCTGCTGACCATGGTGCGCCATCTGACAGAAGTCGCAACACAGTTTATCGCCCTGCATTTCAACAAGACGATCGCCCCCTTCGTACCCAAGATCGCCGAGGATAAGGATCGATTTGCCGTCAATATCGAGACGATACGTTATCGACGAGTTATTAATGGCGTTCATCGTGAGCGAAAGGTCGAAGTCATTGAGGCACTGCATCGTGAGCGGACCATAAGTGAAGGTCTGATTCACTTCAGGAGTATGGACGGCGCCTTTAAAGCTCGGGAGACTACCGAAAATAATCTTTGTTTCACCAGCGCTACTCTTTTCGTTTTCGTCAAGCCACTCATGAGCGGGGAAATTATAGTAGAGATCCTTAATCTCGATTTGGCTGTATAGATCGGGATTAGTACAGATCTCGGAAAGAGCGCCGCAGTGGTCGATATGCGCGTGCGTTAGGAACCACGCGTCGACCTTGCCTCCACATTCCTTTTTAACGAGATCAACGAGATAAGGAGCATCCTGCGCCCACCCCCCGTCGAACACGATCGTTTCGCCAGTCTCGGTGCGCAAAACGTAGCCTTCCATTTGCGGACCATGCTGGCTGGGAAGTTGCCACATCGTCATTTTGGGCTTACGAGGGTCTTTCGCAAAGTTCATTGTGATAGTGGCGTCTTGCACGTCGTAGTCTACTGCTGCGTTGACGACGCCGCCCGATTTAAGCGCGATCGGCGCGAGGAGTCCTAGGGACAAAAAGGTTCTGCGATTCATAATCATCTTCCTTGCTGGAAAAGTACAAACGTGAAGCGACAGGGTCGACGCCGCTTTTGGGCTGACTCTGCAAAAAACGCTACGGTCATTTTAGCAGATCGCAACGCAAAAAGAAAGACCTTAAACAACGATCTTTTGATTCTTGACTGAGGAAAACAAGTTCAAATCCAGTCGGACCAAATCGGGGCCGGAACGTTAAGCGCGGCGGTGATAGCGCTAATAGAGGCGGCCTCCCGTTCCGTTACAACGCCGTCGTAGGCGACGCAACGATAACACGCCTGGAGAATCTTCTCTTTAACGGTCGGGCTCGTCTCGACAAGCGTGTTGAGCGCAAGCGTAAACTCGCGAAGGTGGCGCCGTTTGTCCGCTGGAAGAGAATCCGAAATTTCTGCCAGTCCCACGCTTGCGCGATAGGCTTTTTCCGCGTCGCCAGGATTAAGTTCGCCTTCGCACGCGAGGAACCAAAGAACGATCTTGATCTGTTCTTCCACCTGGAGCGCAAACTTATATCGCACAGTCGGAGGCGCGGAAAGTTTATAAAAGACGTCCATTTCGCGAATAACGGCTGCGAGCGCCGCGTATTCAAAAAGGTCTATCCTACCGTCTATATTGCAGAACGCGACGACGTTTTCGCGGAATTTTAAGTAATCGTCGCGCGACATTTGCTTCATCGACGGCGTCGCCATTCGCATAATAACAAGCTTCGTCGAGTCGCTAAGAGACGCTGTCTCTCGCATCGCGTGGTAAAAAACGGCGCGCACGTCGTTCGATTCGGCTCTGTCGATTATTTCACATTGACGTCGACAGGTTTCAGGCATAACGTTCGATAGCAGAGCAAAGAAAACTCCTTTTGCGCCGATCGGGTTATTAATGAGCGCGTTGAGCGAACTTGGGGTCGACTGTAAAAGCCGGGAAGCAACCTGTAGACCTTGCGGCTTTGGCGCGCTAAGATCCTCTGTCCGAGAGCCTTCTTTTTCAACAGAATCTACCCAATCGCCGTAGATTGCGCGCGAATCAAGCGCGTGCGTAACGCCCGTCGACGCCGTTCTAGGCGCCGCGTTGGCAGGTTGTGATTGAGCAGGCGATTTCGGTCGAGAGGAGCTTTGGGCAAAGCCCATTGCGGGCGGCTCGGAGTCTTCTCGCTCCCAGCGGTTGGGAATAAGATCGAGCGGCAATCTACCGTCGAAGGACGGCTCGATCGCTTGAATTCGCTTGACGAGCGGCGGGTGCGTTTGAAAGAGGCTACCCCAGAAAGACCCGCTGAAAACGCTTCCGAAAAAGAGGTGCGACATTTCAACGGACTTTGGAGATTGAATATGCGAACCAACAGTCGGACACCCAATTTTCTTAAGCGCGTTGGCAAGGCCGCTCGGGTTGCGCGTAAATTGCACGGACGAAGCGTCGGCAAGATACTCGCGTTGTCGTGAAATCGCCGCGCGAATCATATTGCCGAAGAAAAGGCCTACGCTTCCAATAATGAATAGCGCTAAACAAATGAAAAAAATCGCAACGATTACCGCTATAACGCCTCCGCTGTCCTTCTTACTAGAAGAGGAGGTAAAAGCAACTAACCGAATCGACCGCATGCCCACCATAGCCAACATGGCGATAATCTCGATACCAAAGAGAATACCGACTAGCCGCATGTTGAGCTTAACGTCGCGATTGACGATATGACTAAACTCGTGCCCTATGACGCCCTGTAATTCGTCGCGCGTAAGCTGGTCAAGCGCGCCTTTTGTTACGCATATCCCGGCAGATTCGGGACCGTCGCCAAACGCGCAAGCGTTAATACTGGATTCAGAATCCATAATATAGACGTTGGGAACCGGCGAACCGGAAGCTATCGCCATTTCTTCCACGACGTTGTATAAGCGTCGTTCCCAAGGCTTCTGAGAACCGCGAAAAACTTGTCTGCCTCCCAAGGACTGAGCGACGCCGTCAACTCCAAGCGATTTGAGCTCGCCCAGCTTCCACATCGTTCCCAGGAGAACAAATCCGGCTACTATGAAAAAGTCGACCGTGATCGCAACCGGATCGCAAAACGCTTTTCCATAGTCTAAATCTTCCGATGAATTTGAAAATGGAACGTCGGAAGACTCCGACGAAGAAGAACTCGACGGCGACGAATCAAAGGTTGCTCCCCAAAGGACGGCGCCTACCGAGTGCATTAAGAAAAAGAGCGCCAAAAGCGCGACGATAAAAAGGACGACTAAACGAACCGTGAGCGTTCGCGCTTGATCTTGCCGTTCAAAAAAATTCATCGTAGTCGACAGCCGTACTAATCTGGAAAACCGTTTCCTAGCGCCAAGCGACGACGCTAGGAAAGAAAAGATCATGGATAACGCAGCAAAACTAGAATTTTACCTTCGGAGCTTCGCGTTCCGTTGGATCGACGATTTCAAAGAGCGCCGCTTCGCCAAAATTAAAGATGCCGGCGACGATATTCGTCGGGAAAAGATCGCGCTTCGTATTGTACTGCGTTACGCTGTCGTTATAATTCTGGCGCGAAAAACTGATTTTATTCTCCGTGGAGGTTAGTTCCTCTTGAATCGCCAGCATATTCTGATTCGCCTTGAGGTCAGGATAGGATTCGACCACGGCGAGAAGCCGTCCAAGGGCGCCGACAAACGCGCCTTCCGCAGCGTTTACTTTCTGCATGGCGGTTGGGTCGCCCGGCGCGTTCGACGCCGCTTGATTAGCGCCTAGCGCCGCGCCGCGAGCGCGGACGACCGCTTCGAGCGTCTCCGACTCATGCTTCATGTACCCTTTTGCCGTCTCCACAAGATTAGGAATCAAATCGTAACGACGCTTCAGTTGAACGTCGATCTGCGAGTACGCATTCTTGTAGCGCGCCCGCAGCTTAACCAGTCCATTATAGACGCCGACGATCCACACGAATAAAAAGAAAACGACGACGGCGATCGCAATTAGCACGATCACGGCTATCGATACTCCAGCCATCTTTCGATCTCCTGCGGCTACGCCGCGTAAGGACGAAATCCGAGCGCGCCTAAGCGCGTCGATCAAAATTGAATCATGCGCGCCAATCCTCATTCAAGGTCTACCGCGCGCCCCTCCCCATTATTATATGCGTTGAACTAACAGCACACAAGAGGGGACGCTTCACGGTTGACGAAAAAACAAAAGGCGCTAAACTATCGTCGACGTCGGCGCAGTAAGCGTTCGGCCTCGACATTTTGAGGATGCGGGCGGTTCCCCTATTCGTTTCCCACGCACGCGCTACAGAGCAAAGCGCGTGCTGGAATAGTAAGGAACATAACAGGGAATCCGGTGTGAAACCGGAACGGTCCTCGCCGCTGTAAGCAGATCGACTCGTCGCATGCTCGCGACTAGTCTAAAATTTCCTGCGCCGTCGATCGAACGGAATGACGAGCGCGCCATTGGCGCCAAGCAAAGGCGCTGAGAAGGCGGAAAATAATAAGCGTCTGCAAGTCAGAAGACCTTCCCGCGTCTTTCGGATTTCTTCGGAGAATCCGTACGTCGAACTACGCGCGATGGACGCGTTGCTCGATTGGGGTCGTAGCCCCGCGCTCAAAACGTCGTTCCGTTTCCTTTCGTTTTTTAAAGGAGAACGCGAATCGATGAAAGACCTTCACTCTCGTTCGTTTCTACATGGCGCGAGGAAATCGCGCGCACGAGCCTTCACGCTCGTTGAATTACTGGTCGTTATCGCGATCATCGGCATACTCATCGGTCTGCTTTTGCCCGCTGTTCAGGCGGCGCGCGAAGCCGCAAGGAGGATGAGTTGTTCCAACAACATTCGTCAGATTGGAATCTCGTTCCACAATTATCACGACGTTCTGAAATCGTTCCCGCCGGGTAAAATTACCGATCTGAAAGCTAACGGAGTCGACGAAGGCAATTACTTTGGCTGGTCGTCACTATTGCTTCCATTCTGCGAGCAACAGAATATCCAAAATCTCGTCGACTTCAAACAAAAAGTTTACTCGGAAGCCAACCAAAAGGCGGGTCAAAACCTCATTTCGATGTACCTTTGCCCTTCCGATCCCGACGTAGCCGTTCGCAAAATCGACTACTATAATCCAGACAAAGGTTGGGCGTTGGAGCAATTAGAACTAGCGCCGACTCACTATGCCGGCGTCGTCACAGAAAAAATATCAGAGTACGGTTCGGAAACGACGGACGGTTGGACGCTAAAACACGACAATCTCGGCTGCCTTTTTGAAGGTCGCGGCGTTAGGATTTCGGATATAACCGACGGAACGTCTAATACGATCATGGTCATGGAAGCGTCGTCCTACGAGACGGGGTCGCCGAAGACGTACGACAACGGCAGTTGGATCGTAGGTACGAATATCTTCCGCAAGACGAAGGCGCCGATTAATTACCGACCAACTTGCTCGCACTTCAAATCGGGCAATTTTGACTGGAGTTGCTCCGAATGTTCTGCGTATCAGTACGAGGCGCGAAGTCGTCATCCTTCCGGAACCAACGTCCTATTCGCGGACAGTAGCTGCCGTTTCGTTTCAGAAACGGTCGATATGGACGCGCTTGCCGCCGCGCTTACTCGTGCGCATGGAGAAACCAACGTTAATCTTTAACGATTAGAACCGATTTTCGGAGTCGTCTGAGGCAAAGAACTTCGTCGCGATCGTGTGTCGCGGCGAAGTTTTTTATTGGGCTACGACGGCAAAAAACGGGACGCTAGGCTTAGTTCATGATTAATCAAGTTTTCACCGAAACTTATCGAAAAGAACGCTGTTTAACTATACGCAGAACGGAAAGATTGACATTCTGCGACGAGAGTTTCGGAACCGCTCGAAATTAAGGTTTCCGATCACTATACTTGGACGTTGCGCGTCAGAATCGAGATCGTTTGGCGTCATAATGAACGCTCGACAAGATCGCGCTAGCAAGAAAAAAGGGTTTGGCCATGAAAAAGTGTCTCTTTCTAATTTTAGCGGCGCTAGTCGGCGCAACTTCGTATCAGTTAGCGGGCGCTCAAAACAACGAACAACGCCCAACGGGTCGTTTTTTACAGGACGCGCGTACGGAAGACGGGCGTATCGATCTTTCTAAAATCAAGGCTAACGAGAGGATTTCTGAAGAGCGTAAAGAGGCGTTCCAAAAAGCGGACGCCGACGGCGACGGATTCCTCACACAGGAAGAAATGCGAGGAGTCTTTGGCGCAGCTCGCGGCGAAGGACGAGGGAACGGTCAACGCGGTGAAGGCGCGCCCCAAGGACGTCGAGGGGAAGGACGACGCGATCCTCAGGGAAATCGTGGTCCGCAAGGACGGCCTGCTCCTGGTCAGCCTGGCATGGGACAACCGGGTCCGAATGGTATGCAGCGCCCTGGATTTGGCGCCGCAATGGAAGACGGGAAACTTAATCTTTCAAAATTGCCCGATTTCTTCCCAGCGGAAATGAAAGAGGCGTTGCAGAAAGCGAACAAGGACGGCGACGGATTCCTTACAATCGAGGAAATGCGCGCTATGCCCCGTCCGAAATTCCAGTTCCCCGAAGGTAAAAAACCCGACTTCCTCAACGACGACAACGCGTTTCTCGTTGAAAAAACGATCGAAACCTTGAAAAAAGCCGACGCCGACGGTAACGGCGTTATCAACGAAGAAGAACAGCGCGCCGTCGCGGACTATGTCCGCGAGAATTATCCCGTATTTCCATTATTCCTCAACCAAGCATTGAGCGCCCGAACCCAATTCGGGTTCCCCGGTTTCGGAGGTCCTGGAATGCAAGGCCGCCCCAACGGCGATCGTGGGCCCCAGGGCCGACGCGAGGGAGATCGCGAT
>CADCOO010000172.1 GCA_902803085.1 uncultured Planctomycetota bacterium | reverse complement strand
TGAGCAAGTTCGACGTCGTCGTCTCGGGCGACATCGGTTGCTACACGCTCGGAGTCGCGCCGCCGTTGAACTGCATGGACACCGTCTTGTGCATGGGCGGCGGTTTCACCGTCGCGCACGGCATGGACTGCGCGAAGAACGATCGACCGGTCGTCGGTATCGTCGGCGACTCGACCTTCTTCCATTCCGGCATGACCGGACTTATGGACGTTATTTACAATAAGGGGAAATCGACGCTCGTCGTTCTCGACAACCGCATTACGGCGATGACGGGTCATCAGGAGAATCCCGGCACGGGCAAGACGATTCTCGGGGAAGAAACCTTTGCGGCGTCGGTCTCGGAAATAGCCAAGGCGATGGGTTGCAAGAATGTCGTCGAAATCAACCCGCGCAAGCTTGACGAAACGTCGAAAGCGCTCAAGACGGCGATCGAATCGGACGAGCCGTGGCTAATCGTCGCGAAGGAGCCCTGCCCGCTCGCGTATCGCAAAAAGCTCGAAAAGAACTATCGCGTCAATCAAGAGAAGTGCAAAAAGTGCGGCGGCTGTCTCAAGATCGGATGTCCCGCGATCGAACGCGCCGCCGATAAGACGGTAACCGTAAACGAGTCGCTGTGCGTCGACTGCGGTCTCTGCTCGCAAGTTTGTAAATTTAACGCGCTGGAAGAATTTGATCTCGTCTCGACGAAAGGAGGACTCGTATGACCGCTCAAGCTAAACCCAACGAATCGACGAGCGTCGTGCTAGTCGGCGTCGGCGGACAAGGTATTCTGCTCGCGAGCGCTATTATCGCGCAGGCGGCGCTAACCACCGGGTACGACGTCAAAACGTACGAAGTCCACGGTATGGCGCAACGCGGCGGGTCCGTTCTCGCGCAGGTTCGATACGGCGAAAAAGTCTATAGTCCGCTCATTCCCAAGGGCGAAGCGTCCGTTCTCGCGTCTCTAGAACGCACCGAAGCGTTGCGATACGTCGATTACCTCGCGCCTAGCGGCCTAGCCGTGATCTCCGACCAGATCATCATACCGGTTACCGTTTCCTCCGGCGCGTCCGCCTATCCTGAACTCGACGAAGCGGCGCTGAAGCAGTATTTTCCGCGTCTCGTCTACGTGAGCGCGGTCGAGCGCGCGCTCGAACTCGGAAACGCGCGCGCCGCGAACGTCATTCTGCTCGGCGCGCTCTCCACGAAACTCGACAATATCGCCGACGACGCATGGCAGAAGGCGATTCAGACGTGCGTTAAGCCGAAGTTCGTCGACCTTAATCTGAAAGCGTTCTACCTCGGGCGCGATCTCGCGGCAAACGCGTAAGTTCGGCGGGCGCGCATGGAGCTCGAGAATCCCCAAAAGACGCGCGGCAAGGTGTATACGCCGCAACGACTCGTAACGCAGATCCTCGATCTCGCCGGGTATTTCGGTCCCGCGATCTTTGAAAAACGCGTTATGGAGAACAGTTGCGGCGACGGCGCTTTTATGGCGCAAATCGTCGAGCGCTACTGTAGAGAATGCGTGGCTCGCGGGCTGAAGCGCGACGAAATGCGCGCCAGTCTCGAACGTTGCGTCTATGGTATCGAGCTAGACGAATCGGAGTTGCGAAGTTGCCGACGACGTCTCGACGAGATTGCGGCCGGGTTCCGCCTTCGCGACGTTCGCTGGCGCCTACGTTGCGGCGACGCGACTGCGGAACGTCAATACGACGGGAAAATGGATTTCGTTATCGGCAATCCCCCGTACGTGCGCGTCCACAACCTCGGAAGCTCTTTGAATTCAGTCAAGAACTTTGCGTTTACGCAGTCGGGCATGGTCGATCTTTACATCGTTTTTTACGAAGTTGGAATCGACATGCTCGCGCCGGGCGGAACGCTCGCGTACATCACGCCAAGCTCGTTCTTCGGCAGCGTTGCCGGGGAAAAAATGCGCTCCTTTTTCGTCGAGAAGAACCTGTTGCGCAAGGTCGTCGATTTAAAGCACGAACGCCCGTTCGACGCGGCGTCGACTTACACGACGATCGTTACGTTGCAAAAGGGCGCCTCCGCGCGGCGCGACGTGGAGTACTACCAATACGACGCGCAAACCGGTCCTTACTACGTCGACGCGTTAAACGTCGAGGATTTTTATCAGGCGGGAAAATTCTACTTTGCGCGCCGACAGTCGCTCGACGCGTTGCGCAGAATTGTGGCGAATCGTGGCGTCTGCGACGTCGACGTTAAAAACGGATTCGCCACGCTCTGCGATTCCGTATACGTCGACGCGCTCGATTTCGAATCCAAATTCGTTATTCCGGTCGTTAAAGCGTCGAAAGGCGTCTGGAAAAAAATGATCTTCCCATACGACCGCAACGCGCGACCCGTCTCGGAAGACGCGCTGCGCCAAGACGCGCGCCTCTACGAATATTTAACCGCGAATCGCGCCAAACTCGACGCGCGCGCCTCCGAACCGACCGCGAAAAAATACTGGTACGCCTACGGACGTAGTCAAGGCGTCGCCGACGTTGAGCGCGAGAAGCTGACGATTAACACGCTAATTCGAGACGAACGCGATCTTAAACTCGTGCGAGCGCCGGTCGGCGCCGGCGTATATAGCGGTCTGTACGCAGTAAGCGCGACAAATCCGCTCGACGAGGTCGCCGCCGCGCTTCGAACTTCAGAATTCGCAGAATACGTCGCGCTACTTGGAAAATATAAGAGCGGCGGCTTCTACGCGTTCTCCTCAAAAGACGTCAAAACCTACTTAAATTACAAACTATCTGCGGCGCGATGAGCGTCCGCGTCATTATTAAACGCCGCCTACGCGATTTGGAACGCGCGCGCTAGAAAGAACAAGGATTATTATGAAACTAACGACGGAACTAAGCGCTGGAATCGATTACGTCGGCTACGTCGACTACAATGTTCGCGACTTTCACAGCTACGACACAAGACTCGGCGCAACCTATAACTCCTATCTCATTCGCGACGAAAAAGTCGCTCTCATCGACACGGTAAAAGCGCCCTACGCCGCGCAGCTCCAACGCAACGTCGCGTCCCTCGTCGAACTGGAAAAGGTCGATTACCTCGTCTGCCTCCATTCAGAACTCGATCACGCGGGAGCGCTCCCCGCTATGGTTAAAGCGTGCCCCAACGCCGTCGTCGTGTGCAACGCTAAGTGCCGCGATATGCTCGCGGGGTTCTTCGACGTCTCCGATTGGAAATTCCAAATCTTCCAGCCGGGAGAATCCCTCTCGCTCGGCAAGCGCTCCCTGACTTTCGTCAATATCCCTATGGTGCACTGGCCCGAGTCCTCGATCGCCTACATGCCGGAGGAAAAGATCCTCTTCTCAAACGACGCCTTCGGTCAGCATATCGCGACGTCCGAACGCTTCGACGACGAATACGAACTCCCCAAGATTCTCGAAGAAGCCAAAAGCTACTACGCCAATATCGTCGCGCCTTACGGCAAGCAGACCCTCAAGGCGCTCGAAACCGCCGCGACGCTCCAAATTGAAATGATCGCGCCCGCGCACGGGCTCATTTGGCGCTCCCATATCGCCGATATCGTTAAGGTCTATCCGGACTGGGCGTCTGGAAAGTACGCGCCCAAAGTTCTCATTGTCTACGACACGATGTGGCAGAGCACGGAAATGATGGCGGAAGAAATCTATGCGGGCGCCGTCGAATACGGCCAAAAGCTCGCGGCGGAAAATCCGGGCGAACGCAAGCTCGACGTTCAACTCATGCACGCGCGCAAGACGACGCTCACGCGCGTCGCCGCCGAAGCGCTCGACGCCGCCGCCGTCGCGTTCGGCAGCGCGACTCTCAACGCGCACCTCATGCCGCAACTCGGCGCCGTGCTCGACTACTTCCAAGGACTCAAATTCCGCGAAAAGACCGCGCTCGCTTTCGGTTCTTACGGCTGGGGAGTCGGCGGACCAGAAGCGATTCAAAAGCGACTTGAAATCCTCAAGTACCCCGCTATTACCGACGCGCCAATTCGCTCCAAGCAGCGTCCGACGCCAGAAGTCCTCGAAGAATGTCGCCAAGCGGGCGCCAAACTTGCGCAAGCCGCGTGGGATCGCTACCTCGCCGATAAGTAATTCGAGCGTTTTTTGCCCAAAACTACGTAAACGCGCCGCCGATCGTCGTTCGCGACCGGCGGCGCTTCTCTTATCTATAGGACGGGTCCCAATCCGTTAATAGAACAGCCCGACTTTCAAGTAGACGGAATTTCTCGGCGCGTACTCCTTGCCAAATTTCGTACGCAACTCGCGTTTAAACGCGCCGCCCACTTCAAAGGAGCCCTTCAAGCGCGTCGAGCAATCGAACGCGACCCCGCCCCCGAAACGATAGTCGTTGTAATCGACGTTATACGACGTCTTACCTCTAACCGGCGCGTCCAAATCGCTCATGTACCAGCGTCCGCCCCCTATGTCGCCCTTCAGGAAGAACCACCAATCCGTCTCGTTCACCTTTGTAAGGAAGTGATACCATTCGGGATTCGGAAAGACGAGGCGAAATACGTTCTGTTCGTTCGGGTTCCACTTCACCCCGAAAATCGGCACGAGCTTGTAGCGAATGCGATCGAGGTATTCGACGCCGCCGAGCGCGCGAATCCGCTTATCATTGTCGACCGCAAGCGAAATCTCGGCGCGACCGCGATAGTAGATCGCTTTCCCGTGAATCTTCTTGAAAGAAGACGCGACGCCAATCGAAAAATCCACCTTCGCTTCAAGATCGTTGTACGCCGTCATAAACGAGGTCGTCAGTCCGGCGTCGAAGACGTTGGTCGGTAATTTTATCGCTGAATTGTGCGTGTGCGATAGGGAGAAATTGTCATAGACGAAGCTGGGAGTCAGAAGGAAAAAACCGTTATTGGTCGAGTTCAGGTTCTGCATCGCCTTACAGGGAAACGCAAAAAGCAAACGCGCTTCAATCTCGTTCACGCCTAATCCGTTCTTCTTACCGCGCGGCATGAATAGGTAAGACCCGGAAATATTCTGACTGTTCTTAAACACCTTCTGAAGCGTCGTCGAGTCGCTCGTCGTCTGCGCTTGGACAGGCTCGAAAGGTCGATCGTTGCCGACAACCGGAGGAACCGTTACGTTCGTCGTCGAGCTAAAGATCGACGATTCGCCTATCGTCGTGCGCGACGGCGATTCCACCGGGGGAATCGCGTCCGACTGCCCGCGATAGAGAACCGGTTCGTCCAGACAGGCGCCATAGACGCCGAGACGGGCTTCCTCCTCGTCGTCGTACCAAACAAGCTCGGAAAGTTCGTCCTCCGTCGTCCAAAGAAGCGCGGAGTCGCGTTGAGTTGAGAGTTCGCCCTCTTCATGCAAAGCCGAAGAAAAAACGCCGCCGCCGAATCGAAGAGTCGCGTCGGGCGCCCAGGCGGAGGAGAATACGCTCACCTGCGCTTGCGACGCGTTGGCAAAAGCTACAATAATAGCGGCGCACGCGGCGGCGTAAAGTAATCTCGAAATTCGTCGCATCCTTCTTTCCTAAAACTCAGGCGCGCAAGCGCGTCCACGCGAGCTCGCGCTCGAACCGTCCATGTTCTCTTTCAAAAAGCGTCTTGTAACGCCCTCCGGCTACGTATAATCTTTTTCCGAACGAGCGTCAAGAGCAAATGGTCGCGCCGCAGATTTCTTTCCGTTCTCACTGGAACCGACGTTAAAATTGGACAAAAAATAAAAACCCGTTCTTTTTGCTATTGACCCGTTGCTGCCTTTAGTTATAATCTGAAAGCCTTGGTTTATAGATTTCAGTTGCGACTTCGTCGTGATTGATTTGATATTGCGCGCGGCAGTCGACGTCGGTCGATTCGCGCGCTGGATTTAGGTTGCAGGCGGCTCGGCGAAGGTCGGCTTCGGCGAATCACAGTCGCTTGTCGTTTTTAACCCCTGTTGTTTATTGGGGGCGGAAGCGTTCGCTTGCCGAACGTAATTCTCGCCCGGTAACACTACTCCGTTAGGATTTTACTGTGGTCAATCGTACTCTCATTCGCGGGTTGGATAACAACATCGAAGACGTTGTTTTGAACGAAGACGAATTCGTCGAATACATTAGCAAAGACGTCGAGCCTCAGCGCGACAAGATCGTCGAAGGCGTCGTCGTGCGCGTCGAAAAGGAATTTGTCATTGTCGACGTTGGTTCCAAGAGCGAAGGACCCGTCCCATTGTCCGAATGGGAAGAGGATGAAGAACCGCCTAAGAAGGGCGACAAAGTTAAGGTGCTCGTCGAAGAGACCGAAGACACCATGACGAGCGAAGACGTACAGGCTCGCGGAATGATCGTGCTGAGCAAGCGTAAGGCGGCGCGCATTGAAGCCTGGAACAACATGATGAACTCCGTCAAGGAAGGCGACGAAGTCGAAGGTAAGGTTGTTAAGAAGATCAAGGGCGGATTGCTCGTCGATATCGGCGTCAACGTCTTTCTGCCCGCCAGCCAGGTCGACGTTCGTCGTCCCTCCGACATCAACGACTTCCTCGACAAACCCATTAAGTGCGTCATTCTTAAAATTGACGAAGCGCGACGCAACATTGTCGTTAGCCGACGCGCGCTCGTCGAGCGTGATCGCGCTGAGAAGAAAGCCGCGCTGCTTGCGGAACTCGAAGTCGGTCAAGTCCGCGAAGGAACCGTCAAGAACATCGCCGATTTCGGCGCCTTTATCGATCTCGGCGGCATCGACGGGCTGCTTCACATTACCGACATGAGCTGGGGACGCATTACCGACCCGCGCGAAGTCGTCTCCATCGATCAGAAGATCCAGGTCGTCGTCCTCAATATCGACCACGAGAAGGAAAAGATTTCGCTCGGCCTCAAGCAAATGACCCCGAGCCCGTGGGACAAGGTCGAAGAAAAGTACCCCGTCAACTCCAAGGTCAAGGGCGTCGTCGTCAACGTTATGTCTTACGGCGCGTTTGTCAAGTTGGAAGAGGGAGTCGAAGGTCTCGTTCACATTAGCGAGATGAGCTGGGTCAAGCGCCTCAATCATCCGAGCGAGATTCTCCACGTCGGCGACGAAGTCGAAGTCGTCGTCCTCTCGATCAACAAGCAGAAACAAGAGATTTCGCTCGGCATCAAGCAAGCGACGAACAATCCTTGGGAAACGGTCGAAGAGCGCTATCCGGTCGGCTCCAAAGTTACCGGTACGGTGCGCAATCTCACCAACTACGGCGCGTTCATTGAGCTCGAAGAGGGCGTCGACGGGCTGCTCCACATTAGCGACATGAGCTGGGTGCGCAAGATCACGCACCCGAGCGAAGTCGTCAAGAAGAACGAGAAGATCGAATGCGTTATTACCTCGGTCAATAAAGAAGCTCGTCGCATTGCCCTCGGCCTCAAGCAACTCACCGAAGACCCGTGGGTCACGCGCATCCCCGAGATGTACAAACCGAACCAGATCGTCAAGGGCAAGGTTACCAAGATCACGAACTTCGGCGTCTTTGTCAGCCTGGAAGAGAATCTCGAAGGACTGCTTCACATCTCCGAACTCGCCGATCACAAGGTCGAGAATCCGGAAGACGTCGTTAAGGTCGGCGAAGAGATCGAAGTCATGGTGCTTCGCGTCGATCCCGTCGATCGCAAGATTGGTCTCTCCCGCAAGCGAGCCGAAGCGCCCGTCGCTAAGGACGAAGAGCAACAAGAAGAGGTTAAAGAAGCGCCCGCTACCCGCACGCTGCAGAATCCCGAGGATCTCGGCGGCGGTCTCGGCGGTTCCGCCGGTCCCCTCTTCTCGCCCGATCTCATCGACGGCGGAAACGAGTAGTTTAATCGCTACGTTCATTTGAACCTCCAATAGCAACGACCGCTTTTAGCGCAAGCTGAAGGCGGTCGTTTGCTATGGATAAGCCAAACGGTGATCCGTCGACGTTCGCTAAAAAACTCCGCTGAGTTCTATGTTTGCATTATCCGCGTATTGAGCTATAATAATCGGAGTCAAGGAGCGGCGCGTTCGTAGCGCGGCTGGAAATGCAGGAATAAACGTCATGCCAAAGAAAAATGGGTCTGTTAACGAGAACACCAAGTCGCTAAACGCGGAAAAGACCGCCGGCGTTGCGCAACCGACGAATGCAAAGGGCGTTTTGAATTCTGATTCGCCGAACGACTCCAAGCGATTTAATCCGACGGACGATTCCATCTTTAAGGTCTTCATGACCGAGAAGGAGTTTGCGATCGCATGGATCCAAGAGTACCTTCCGCAGTTGGCCGAGCTAGTGGATCTTGACCAACTAGAAGTCGAAAAGGGCGATTATTACGACGACGCGTTGAGAATGCGCGTTTCCGACGTCGTCTATTCGGTTCGCTTTCGCAACGCGCCGGGATATGCAAAGCTATTCATTATTCTGGAGCACAAAGGTCAGAGTTCGAAGGCGGTCAATCGCGTGGCAATAGCGCAGGCGCTCGCTTATGTGAGCAACCAATGTTTGAAGGCGGCGCGCGCAGCAACGGCGAAAGAGACGCTTCCCCAACCGATCCCAGTAATCGTCTACACCGGCGCCAATAGCGCGCTTGAAACGATTCGCTGGCGCGACGCGTTCCCGCTACCGTCGGAACTTGCGGAGTACGCGTTCGATTTCCGTCCGGTCTTCATTAACATGACGCGGATGCGTCTCAACGGTAAATTACCGTCGAATCCCTTCCTTAGGGTCCTGTACAATACCATGACGCGTCACAGCGTTCGCGACCTTGACGGGTTTGAAGAACGTGAATTTCAACCGTTGAACGCGCTTCCCGACAAATTATCGCCGGAACAGCAAAGTCGCGTGAACTCGCTTTTGCTACTGTATTCGACG